>CAIXFP010000539.1 GCA_903918705.1 uncultured Pseudomonadota bacterium | reverse complement strand
TCGGCCCAGCGGCTGGTGGAGTCGGCCACCATGACCACGTCGTAGCCCAGGTCGCGGAAGTATTCTGCCCTCGTGTTGCCGACGTAAATGGAAGCTTCCCGCGCCACCACCGGCATGTTGGAGGTGTTGGCCACCAGCAGGGTGCGTTCCATCAGAGGCCGGCCGGTGTGGGGATCTTTCAGCTCGGGCATGAATTCCAGCACGTCGGTCAGTTCGTTGCCGCGTTCGCCGCAGCCCACGTAGATGACGATCTCGGCGTTGCACCAGCGGGCGATCTGCTGCTGCAGCATGGTCTTGCCGGCGCCGAAGGGGCCGGGACTGGCCGCTTTGCCGCCCTTCAGCAGCGGGTAGAAGGTGTCCAGGATGCGCTGCCCGGTGATCAGGGGCTTCACCGCGTGGTCGCGCTTGCGGAACGGGCGCGGGATACGCACCGGCCAGCGGTGGAACATGCGCAATTTCTCGATGTGTCCGTCGGGCCGCTTCACCCGGCCGATGACTTCCTCGATGGTGTAATCGCCCTCTGGTGCCAGGTCCAGGAGTTCGCCGTGGATCAGGGGCGGGGTGAGGATGCGGTGAACGATGGACTCGGTTTCCTGCACCGTGCCCAGCACGTCGCCGCCGTCCACGTGGGTGGCGTTGTGGCGATGCGGGTCGGGAATGAAATGCCAGCGTTGGTCCCGGGGCAGGGAAGGAACAGCGACACCCCGGGCGATGCGATCGCCGCTCTTTTCCCAGACCGCGTTCAGTGGCCTCTGCACGCCGTCGAAGATGGCGTTGAGCAGGCCCGGCCCCAGTTCCACCGAAAGGGGCCAGCCCAGGCCATCCGCGACTTCGCCGGGCTTGAGGCCCGACGTGTCTTCATAAAGTTGCGCCAGGGCGGTGTCGCCATCGCGGCCGATTACCTCGCCCACCAGTCCGATGCGTCCCACCCGGACCTGTTCGCCGATTACGGTTTCCGGCAATTGAAGTTTGACCAGAGGTCCGTTGATTTCGAGGATTTTGCCCATTTTGTTTCCCTTAGCCCTTGCTTAGCGGGCCAACACGGAAAGATCCGGCGCGCTCGCAAACAGGCGTTCCATGGCCACCCGAGCCAGATCATCCGCCAATCGCGACTGCCGGGCCTCGAAGGTCTGGTCGAGTTGCGCCCGGTTGTCGGCCATGCGGACGCGGATGCCGCCTTCGCTGATGTGGCCGTGCAAGTCCAGTTTCACTTCCCGGCCAGGGGCCGCGCGCGTGGTGAGTTCCACCCAGTGTTGCGTGAGCAGGTGCTGGTCGTCCGGGCGCGCCTCCACCACCAGTTCGCCCGGCGGCAACTCGCGCGCCGCCGTGGCCAGCCATTTCTCCAGCACTGCCAGATAACGCTCGTCGTCATCCACCAGTTCCTGGAATGCCATTTGCACGCCGGAGAGGGTGGCTTCGGTGAGCGCCCAGCGCAGCCGATCCAGTTCCGCGGCAAGCCGGGTTTCCGCCGCCTGGGCCTGGCGCCGCACCATGCGTTCGGCTTCCCCCTTGGCCGCCAGGACTTCGCGTTCCTCGGCGTGACGTATCCGCTCCGTGGCCTCGTTGAGAATCCGAGCCTTGCCGGATTCCGCCCGATCACGCTGCTCCCGCGCCAGACTTTCCGCCTGGCGAATCAAAGCCTGTTCCAGTTGGGTTACTTGTGCATCTGCTTCCATGTCCATCTCCGCTAGGTCGGGCTGATGCCAGGAAGCCCAACGCCACGTGGCCAAGTTGGGCTACGTGCCTCTGCCCAACCCACACTTTTCATTTCAACGCCTCCGGCCCCAACACCGCGTGCACCACCTCGTCTACCGCTGGTGCGTAGTCATGGGGGGACGACAGGGGCGGCAGTTCGGTCACCACGATGCGCCCACCCTCGTTGCGCAGACGGTTGAGCCATGCACCACCGCTATGGGCCAGGTTCGATTCCAGCAGGACCAGGGCTTCGCTGCCATCCTTGACCAACTCCGCCAGCACATCTTCCACCTTGGCCTGGTCGGCATCCGGATGAACCTCGGCGCCGATCAGGCTGAAGCCTTCGGTCAGGCCAGCGCTACCCAGCACCACCAGACGCGCCCCCGTGGAGGAAACTTCCACCTCACGTTTCACGTCGCGTTCCTCACGCTCAAATCTTGCCCAACAACAGGATGGACATGACCAGGCCGTAAATCGCCACCCCTTCAGCCAGGCCCATGTAGATCAGGGAACGGCCGAACATCTCGGGCTTCTCGGCAATCAC
Source organism: uncultured Pseudomonadota bacterium (assembly GCA_903918705.1). Taxonomy (GTDB): domain Bacteria; phylum Pseudomonadota; class Gammaproteobacteria; order Burkholderiales; family Thiobacillaceae; genus PFJX01. The sequence goes on along the minus strand of CAIXFP010000539.1, from coordinate 3,062 downwards.
CGCGAGAGCGGCGGAACCCACCGGCCCCAGGGCGAGACCCGCGCCGATGGCGGCCAGGGCGGTGGGTAGACCGATGCCGATCAACGCCAGGCCCTTGCCCAGGGAGATGTCCATCACGGTTCCGGCCACCGGCTCGGCGGCCATGACTTCCTGAACCCCCAGCATGAGCATGCCGGCCAAGGCCAGGCCGAAGACAAGAAAATTAGCCAGCACCCCCCCCTTCAACCATCGCGGCGATGGCAGATTACGCGGCGCCAGCTCCAGCCAGACCCCCGCGCCTAGGGTGGCGACTACGGATAAACCCATCAATGCGATCAGCCAGCTCATTTCTCTCTCCTAAAAAGCCATTTCAATTCGGCGGTTACTTGATGCCCACCAGCTTCAACGGGACGAACTCGGTGCCGTCACCGCTGAAGAAACGCGAGAAACCTTCGTAGTACATGAGACGCAGGGCCTGGATGGCGACGATGCCACCTTCCAGCACGATGATCACCACGTTGCCCAGGAGGATGGTGATCCAGTGCCCGGCCATCCCCAAACTGTTGGCGATGGTGAATACCGCCAGGGCCAGCGCCACATGGTTGAGGCTGAAAGCCGCCACCCGCATGAATGACAGGGTGTTGGCAAATAGATTGATGCCGGTTTCCAGGGTTTCGATGGCGGTGACCAGGGCTCGTTCGCCCAGGCTGGCGCGGGTTTCCACCCATTTGAACACGGCCACGCTGGCAATACCCAGTAAAGCCAGGCTCCAGGCCAGAGATCCATGATGGACCATGGCCGGCATGCCCGCCTGGCCGGCCAGTCCACCAGCGGCGCCGAGGTAGAAGAACAGCCCGGCCAGGCCGGTGGAATCGAACAAGGCTTCGCCGATGTGGCCAGCCGCCAGTTTGTTCCAGGAATTGGCCAGTAGGGTAAATACGATGAAGCCGATGCCGAACAACACGGCGACCGTCAGCATCCGGGTCGGATTGTGCAAGGGTGACAGCCAGTACGGTTCGATGATGTCCTCATAACCGAAGATGCTGCCGTAAAGCAGACCGAACCCCATGGACACCACGCCGGCCATGATGCCCACCCAGGCCACTTGACCGATCTTGCGGTAAGCCAGCAATGCCAAGGCCAGGATGATGCCGCCGTGGCCGACATCGCCGAACATGGCGCCGAACAGCAGCAGATAAGTCAGCGCAAACAGGAGCGAGGGATCGAACTCGCCATAACGGGGGATGCCGTAACTTTTCACCAGGGGCACGAAGGGCCGCAGCCAGAAAGGGTAGTTGTGCAGCGAAGGCACCTGGCCATTTTCTTCCACATTAGGCTGCCGCACTTCGATCATGTAACGGCCATGGAAGCGGGCTTCCAACGCCTGTTTCAATTCGGCGAGCGCATTTTTCGGCGCCCAACCGGTGAAGACCGCCAGGGCGCCCTTGCCACGAACACCATTGATCGACGCTTCGGCCAATGGCCGCGCCAGGGCGAGCAGCACGCAAGCCCCCTGGATGCGCGCACCGAACTGGCTGATATTCTCGCTGATCACCTTGCAGTGGGCGGCATGGCTGGTTTCCAGCCGCTCGCCTTCCCGCACGAGAAATTTGCGCACGGCTTCCGGATGGCTTTGCAACTCCTCCGGCACGGGAAGATCGCGCCATCCGGCCTGGGACAATACACCACCCATGCCTTCCTCGCCGCCACGCGGACCCGCCACCACGGCAAAGGCCTGGCCTTCATGGCTGTCAAACACGGAGAGCAGGTAGCCGGCCAGGGCCAGGGCTTCCTTCAGGCGATGTACGTTGGCGGTTGGCACCTGGCCCAGTCGCGCATCCAAAAGGGAATCGGGCTTGAACAGCCGGGAAATATCCAGATTGAGGGTTTCCAGGCGGGCGAAGGTTTCCCGCAAGGCCGCGAGTCTTTTTCGATCCTCCTCGATGCGCTGTTCTGCCAGATTGGTGGCCGAGCAAGTCTGCCAAAGGGTCTTCAGCCAATCGTTGAGTTCATTCAACTCCTGCAAATTGGGCGCCACCGCGTCAGCGGGAATGGGGGGCATGTCGATGTGACAGTGCTCGAGTATCTTGGACAGGCGCGAGTCCGCTTCCTGGAAGACTTCACGGTAGTGCTCCGCTGGCGCTTCCGGCATGCGTTCATCGTGAGCCGAAACGGGCGCGAAAACGCCGTGGCGAGCCAATAACAGCGCGGCATCCGCAGCTTCGGTGGCCAGTAACCAGAGGGTGACGCGAGACATGGGTTGGGCGCGGAACATCAGATGGCCCCTTCTGCCAGTTGTCCTACCGTTTGTTCGATCAGCGCGTTGGAGAGCCCCAGATTACGGCCACGCAAGATGGCGCGCACGGCACGCAGGTCGCGCTCCCGCAGGATGAGATAGGCAAAGGCACGCACGACGTCGGGGGCGCTGGAATGCAACACTTTCAGGGTCTGGACGGAAGCCACTTGTTCCATGCGGGCAAATACATCGGGAATCGAGGAGCAGCCGGCCAGGCTCAGCCTCATGCTTTCCGGCAGCGCTGCCAGCACGTCATCAAGGTTTCCCAGCGCCGCCAGTTCCTTGAGACGGTCGCTGGACAAACCGTAGTGGCTGGCGACCAGCAGGTAATAAACCTGGGCGGGTGGCAACTTGTAGTTGAAGCGATAGCGCAGAAGCCATACCAGATTGATGCGGTCGATTAGTGGTCCCATCAACTGCCGCAATGTCGGGCCGCTTTTCTGTTCCAGTTCCTGGGCGCGGTGGGCCAGACCCTCGTAGTAACTGCGGTCGAGGGCGGCATCGAGCAGGAATGGGTCGTGGCTGTCTTCGAAGGCCTCGCGCGCCTGACGCACGATGCCCGAGTAATGGCCCGCTTCCAGACGACGTAAAAGCTCTGCCACCCCTTCGGCGTGGGATAGATCCTGCACATCCAGTCGACCAAAGGCACCCATGGGGGTCAATCGATTGAGCAGGGCGGCGGGGCGCTCGCCGGTCATCTTCCCTCGCAGCAGCGTCTTCAGGTTGGTGACCTCGAATCGTTCGGTCCAGTAAAGCAGGAATGCACGGGATGCCCCGGAAAGTGGGC
>CAIXFP010000538.1 GCA_903918705.1 uncultured Pseudomonadota bacterium | reverse complement strand
GCCGGCATAGTCATCCACCATCAGGTGGCCCCGCCAGTTGGCCAGGAAGTCGCCCGCATGGCTGCCGGATCGGCTCGCCTGGTAGTCGAACACGACGATCGGCGGCCCCGCCGCCAGGCTGTTGCTGCGGTAGGCCCACAGGTAGGCCCGCTTGGTCTTGCCCGCCCCGGGGTCGAGTTGTGCCACCGGGGTCTCGTCGGCATGCAGGACCGGCTGCTGCCTGAGCATGTCCGCCAGGCGATCCGCCAGCGGCGTCAGCGCCACGCCCACGCGCCCCATCCATTCCGCCAGGGTGGAGCGCGACAGGATGACTTCCTGGCGCGCGGCGATCTGTTCGATCCGGTACAGGGGCAGGTGGTCGGCGTATTTGCCGATGGCCACCCAGGCCAATAGGCCGGGAGCGGCCAGGCCGCCATCGATGATGGCAGCCGGGACCGGAGCGGCGCTGACGGTCTCGCAGGCGCGGCAGGCGTATTGCGGGCGGATGTGGCGGTGCACGAAGAAGCGGGCGGGCTCGACGTCGAGTTGCTCGCTGACGTCCTCGCCGATCTTCACCAGGTCGCGGCCACATTCGCCGCAGGTGCAGGATTCGGGTTCGTGCCGGTGCTCGATGCGCGGCAGGTGGTCGGGCAGGGGGTTGGCGACCGGCGCGGGGGCGCGTCGCCCGCGGCTGCGCTTCCGGGACCGCGGCCTCGGCCTCCGCCTTGGCTTCCGCTTCGCAGGCGGCGATGTCGGCTTCCAGGGTTTCCTGGAACAGATCGCGCTGTTCCGCGCTCAAGGCCTCGCTCTTGGCGCCAAAGCGTAGCCGGCGCAGGTGGGCGAGTTCGAGCGTGAGGGCCTGGATCTTCGCCTCGGCGTGCTTGAGGGTGGCATCCCGTGCGGCGAGCGTGGCATTCAGGCGGGTGGTTTCGGCGGCCTGCTGTTGTAGCTGGTCGAGCAGGTCCTGAAGCGCCATTCCAGCCGGCTCGGGAAAGTGGCTGGTGGCGTTGCGCGGGGCCAGTTCAGGGCTCGAATTCATGCCTGGATTTTACCAGGCCAATCCCGCCGAAACCCGCCTTGGCACTGGGTTCGTGTGGTTTATTTCGGGTAGGTTCGCCTCACCCGAATGGGCAGTGGGCTAGACCTGCCAGTGGGTCGGCGGCGGCGCGTCCAGGCGTTGCCAATCGACCCCGGCGATCAGCCATTGCCATTGCGCGGCCGTCAGCGTGCAAACCGGGCTGTCCGCACGGGGCCAAACGAAATGGCCGCGATGCAGACGCCGTTGGCACAGCCAGACGCCGGTGCCATCCCAGATGAGCAGCTTGATCCGGTTCTGGCGGCGGTTGCGGAAGGCGTAGGCGCTGCCATCGCAGGGCGAACGGCCGAGGGTGCTTTGGATGCACTGCGAGAGGCCGTCAATGCCGGCACGCATGTCGATCGGCTCGACCACCAGCCAGACCTGGTTCGGCATCATGGCAGGTGCCTCAGCAGGTCGGCCAGCCAGGGCGCTTCCCCTGCCGGCAGCTCGATGCGCCAGCCGCCCGGGCTGTGGAGCCGGATGACATTGCCCGTCGCGGACGCACCGACGTTGACCGGAACCAGGGTCAGGGTGGATTTCCCCGCTGCGATCGCTTCCTTCTCCTTGCGGTGCCAACGATAGAACGCCCTCTCTCCCAATCCGTGCAGTGCGCAGTACGCCCGTTGCGTCAACTC
>CAIXFP010000537.1 GCA_903918705.1 uncultured Pseudomonadota bacterium | reverse complement strand
GTGTCCAGGGTCTCGGCGTCGCGCACCACGGTGAGGTACAGGGTCTCGCCGGCCTGCACGGTGAAGCCCAGGTTCACCGGCTGGTACTGGAAGCGCTTGCCGTTCACCACCGTGGCGTTGAGGCGCGGACTGGCCTTCACCAATTGCACCAGGCGCCAGGCCAGCAGCGGCAGCAGGGGCGAGAGCAGCAGCTTGTTGGCGGCGGCGTAGGCGGCGGCGTGCTCCTCCCAGGCTTTCGGGTCGTATTCCACTTCCAGGTAGGTGGCGGCGGCGTGGTCCCGGTGCCAGGACACGGTGAGCAACATGCCGCGTTCCTCGGCGTTGAGGTCGCGCAGTTCGCCGGGCACGTCGGGCAGGCTTTCCCGTGCGGCGACGGCCACGGCCGGGGCATGATCGCGCCGCTGGATGCCGTGGGCGGCCATATGGGCCTCGACATCGGCCAGGGTCAGTCGCTCGCCGCTGGCCGTCACCGCCCCGGCATCCAGGCCGAGTTCCTTCAACAGGGCGCGGGCCTTGGCGGTGGGGCGGGCGTTGCCGCCGCCTTCCACGGGCGCGGCCACCATCGCCTCCGGCACCGGTTCATCGACGCTGGCACCCTGCCAGAGCAGGATGGCGCCCACCGCCACCTTATCGTCCACCTCGCACATCAGCTTGAGCACGTAGCCGTCGGCCTCGGCGGCCACCTCGACGATGGCCTTGTCGGTTTCCACATCGAGGACGATGTCGCCCTTTTCGACGTAATCGCCGACGCCGACGCGGAAGGCGATGACCTGGACGACGTCGTCGTTGTTGTTGACGCGCGGGGCGTGGAGGGGGGTGGCCATGTGCTACCTCGTTACCGTGAGATGGGGCGTAGGGCGGAAAAGCATAGCGTGTTCCGCCATCAATAAAGGTTGTCCAGGATGTCTTCGATCAGGCGGTCGGCGTCAGGCAGAATCTGCCGTTCCAGGCTGCGCGCCGAGGCGATGGGCACCGGCGGCGCGCCGACGCGGAAGGCCTGGCCCTGGAAGCCGGCTTCCAGCAGGCGGGCGGCGATCTCGGCGCCGATGCCGAACTCGTGGTGGGATTCCTCGGCGATCACCACTCGCTCAGTCCTCATCAGATGCGCCAACAGGGTGCGGTGGGGCAAGGGCGAGAGTAGCGACGGCACCACGATGTCCACCGTCAATTCCTCCTCGTCCTCCAGGCGCTGGGCGGCTTCCTCCACCACCGGCAGCATGCCGCCGTAGGTGACGATGGTCAGGTCCGCGTCCGGACGGCGGCGCAACAGGGTAGGGAACAGGTGGGCCGCGATGTCGTCGGGGTCGGCCGGCAGAACTTCGTAGTCCGCCGCGTCCATCTTCTCGCCGTAGAGCAGCTTGTGTTCCAGGAACAGGGTCGGATAAGGCCAGCGCCGAGCGCAATCCACCAGCAGTTTTGCCACCTCGTGGCGCTGGCTGCCGTAGAGGACGGTAAGGCCGGGAATGGCGGTGAAGATGTTTTCCGGGCTCTGGCTGTGGGTGGGACCGTAGCCGCGGCGCCCGCCGGAAGGGGTGCGGATGATCAGCGGCACCGTCACTTCCGGGAACACGCCGGGGAACTTCACCGCGTGGTTGTAGAGCTGGTCCATGCACAGGGAAAGGAAGTCCGCGAACATGATCTCCAGGATCGGCCGGAAGCCGTCCATGGCCAGGCCGATGGCCGCGCCGGTGATGCCGGCCTCGGAGATGGGCGTGGAAATCACCCGGCCGGGATAGGCGGTGGAAAGGCCTTGCGTGACCTTGAACGCGCCACCGTAGGGGTCGTGCAGGTCTTCGCCCAGAAGCAGGGTGTCGGGATAGTGCTTCAGCAGGTGGTCCAGGGCGGCGTTGATGGCCAGACGCACGCTGGTTTTCTCCGCCACCACGGGATAACTGGGAACGGGCCCTTCCAACTCGCCGGCGCGGTCGAAGATGTGTTCCGGGGCGTCGTCGTAGCGCGCTTCCGGCGAGGCGTCGGCGGCGGCCCGTACCTGCTCGATGAAAACGGCGTTGCGTTGTTCAATGGCCGCGCGCATGTCGTCGCCCAGGCGCCGGCCCATGGCAGCCAGCGGGTCGCGGGCGCGGATCGCCGCGATCACTTCGGGATCGCGCAGGTCGTCGCCCTTGGAATGCGGCCCCATGCGCCGGGTGTCGATCACCAGCATGCCGGGGCGTCCGCTGGCGCGCACCTGGTCCACCACCGCCTGCACCTGCTGGAAGAAATCGGGGGCAGCGTCGTCCACCCGCCAGGTCATGAGGCCGAAGGCGGCGCCGCGGGCCGGGATGTCGCCGCCCAGGTTCTGGTGCGGCTCGGTGGTCTGCGAGATGCCGTTGTTTTCCACCACCACCAGGAAGGGTGCGGACCACACCGAGGCCAAATTCATGGCTTCGTAGAGCAGCCCCTGGCCCAGGGTGCCGTCGCCGATCATGGCGGCCACGATGGCCCCGGAGCCGTGCAGCTTGCGCGCCAGGGAAAGGCCGGCGCCGATGCCGGTCATGCCGCCCTGAACGCCGTTGGAATGGAAATGCCGCCATACCAGATGTTGGCTGCCGCCGCGGCCGCCGCAGGCGCCGGCTTCCCGGCCCATAATCTCCGCCACCAGGCCGACGAATTCCCCCGAGTAGGCGAGGAAATGGCCATGGTTGCGGTGGTTGGACAGCACCGCGTCCTCAGGGTGGGTCAGCGCCCGCACCACCGCCATGGCGCACAGTTCCTGTCCCAGGCAGGTGTGGGTGGTGCCGGAGACGAAGCCGCGGGAGAACTGGTCCAGCACCAGTTGTTCGCTGGAGCGGATCAGGTGGCCGTAGGCGTAGAGATCTTCCGGCGAGGTGCCGATGAGGGGCTTGCCGTGGGGATCACGCGCGAAACCGGGGAGGGGGAGACTGGACATGGCGGCGGGTGGAAGTGGTTGATTGCGTCGACCGTAAGGCGGGCGCGAGCTTAACTTAGAACCTTGTCAGGGAACACGTGCGGGATACCCGGGTTAACCCGGGTATCGGTCCACCGCCGCACTCGCTGGAAAGTATCACGGGGTGCGTACCCTACGCCCCGCACCCTGAAAATCAGCCGCGCGAGACCTACGGGCGGCGAGGCAAGCCGGCTTCCCTGGCAGTCAGCCATGCTGAAACGCAGATAGATGAAATGGCTGGATTGTTTCGTCAGGCAAGGCGCGGACCCGCTGCCGTATGGGGTATACGGCAAGGGGCCGCAACGACGCATGGCGAAAAAAAGCCGCCGTTACATGTCTTCGTTTCCGCATGACTGACTACCAGGTTGCCAGGGGGGGATAGCCAAGCTCAGCGCACCAGCAGGCCGGAAGCCCCGTCGAAACCCATCTCGCCCAATTTGTCCAGTTCCTCCTGGCGTTCCACGCCCTCGGCGAATACCTGCATGCCGATGCGGTGGGCGATCTCGCGCAGGCCGGACAGGAAGGCCTGGTTGCCGGGGTTGCCGTCGAGGCCCTGGATGAAGCTGGCGTCCACCTTGAGGAAGTCGAGGCCGAGGTCGTAGAGCTCGCCGATGCGGTTGAAGTGGTGGCCGTAATGCTCCAGGCCGAGGCGGCATTCCAGAGGCTTCAGGTCGCGGCTGAGGTCGCGCAGGGCGTTGATGCGGCTGAGTCCGCCAGCTTCGGGAATTTCCAGGTAGAGCCGGCGGCGGGTGGCGGGATGGGCGCGCAACAGGCCGAGGAGGCGGCCGCGGAATTCGTCGTCGGCGATGGATTTCGCGGAAATGTTGATCCACAGGCCGCCCAGTTGGCTGTCGCCTTCCAGGGCCGCCACCGCCAGGTCCAGGGTAGCCAGGTCGAGCCGCTGGATCAGGCCAATGCGATCCGCCAGGGGCAAAAAACGGGCGGCCGGCAGCCATGCTTGCTGTGGATCGAGGCGCAGGCGCAGCGGGGCTTCGCGGTGGGCGACGCGGCCGTCGCCCACCCGCAGTGGGAAGTTGGCCAGGGACAGGGCGGCTGGATCGTCCAGGGCCCGGCCCAGGCGGTCGCGCCATTGTTCGGCGCCGTCGGGGGTGGCCTCCGTATCGCCCGCTTCCGTCGCCGCCTCGCGCACCACGCTGGTGGCGCCGCCGTCGGCCGCGGCCAGGGCCGCGTCGATGCGCGCCAGCAGCCGCGCCCGATTGTCGCCGCGGGAGAAGCGGCTGTAGCCGATGTAGGTGGTGGAGTAGTCCTGGGCCAGGGGCACCACCACGTTGGGCAGGCTTTGCAGGAGTTCGTCCAGGGTTGGCGCCGGGTCGCAGCCGCTGCCCAGGAGCAGGGCGAAATCACCGCCATTGAGGCGGCCGGCGAAGGTGCCGCTGCAACTGACGGTCAGTTCGGCGATGGAGCGACCGACCCGGCGCAGCAGTTCGTCGGCGACGTCGCGGCCCTGGTTGCGGTTGATCTTGCCCAGCATGCGCAGGCGGATGATGGCCAGCGCGCCATAGGGCGAGCCGTCGGCATCC
>CAIXFP010000536.1 GCA_903918705.1 uncultured Pseudomonadota bacterium | reverse complement strand
TGCACGGTGCGCTGCCCGCAGAACATCCACATCACCGATGTGATGTACACGTTGAAGGCCATGGCCATCAAGGCCGGGCTGTTCCATGCCAACGCGATGCCGGATTTCTCCGAGACCTTCGTCGATTACGTGGAGAAATACGGCCGAAGTTTTGAACTGGGGTTGGCCACCCGCTTCAACCTGCGCCACCACCCGCTTTCGCTCGCCGGCCTGGCGCCCATGGGCCTGAACATGCTGAAACGCGGTCGCATGGATCTCACCCCGCACAAGATCAACGGCATGCAGCAGCTCACCGCCATCCTGGACAAGGCCAAGGCGTTGGAAGGAGCAACATCATGAAAGCGCTGTTCTATCCCGGCTGCTCCATGCAGAAGAACGCCCGTCCCTACCTGGATTCCCTGCTGGCGATCCGCGAGGACATCAACCTGGAATTGCAGGAAATCGAGGACTGGAACTGCTGCGGCGCCACCGAATACATGTCGGTGCACCGGGTGGCAGCCCATTCCCTGATCGGGCGCAACCTGGCCCTGGCCCAGGCCCAGGCGAAGGACACCGACCTGCTCACCGCCGGCTGCAGCGCCTGCTACTTGAACCTGGCCAAGACCGACAGCCAGATGCGCGAGGATGCCAAACTCGACGCCACGGTGAACCAGGCCCTGGCCGCCGGCGAAATGCATTACGAGGCCGGCAGCCTGAAGGTGCGCCACCTGCTCGACCTGGTCTGCCACGACATCGGCTACGACGCCGTGGCCGCCCGCGTGGTGAAGCCCCTGTACGGCCTGAAGGTGGCGGCCTACTACGGCTGCCAGGTGGTGCGCCCGGATTACGACAGCCGCTGGGACAGCCACGAGCATCCCACCTCCATGGACAAGCTGCTGCGCGCCCTGGGCGCGGAAGTGGTCGACTGGTCGCTGAAGACCCAATGCTGCGGCGGCCACATGAGCGTGATTGGCCCGGAGGTCGCCTTCGGCCTGATCCGCCGCCTGATCCAGGGCGCGTCGGACGCGGGCGCCGACCTGGTGGTGACCCTGTGCCCCATGTGCCAGTTGAACCTGGACGCCTACCAGGTGGAGATGAACAAACACTTCCACAGCAACTTCCACGTGCCGGTGCTGTACTTCACCCAGTTGATGGGCCTGGCCTTCGGCAAGCAACTGGCGGAACTGGGCATCGGCAAAGAGTTCGTCGACGCCGCGCCGGCCCTGGCCAAGATCCAGGTCGAGGCGCCGAAAGTGGTAGAAGCCAAAAAGAAGCGCCGTCCCAAGCCCGGCGACGGATTGCCCATGCCGAGCATGGAGTGAGCCATGACTGACAACACGAAAGAGCCAAGAGTCGGTGTCTACGTCTGCCATTGCGGCAGCAACATCGCGGGCGTGGTGGACGTGGAAAGCGTGGCGAAATTCGCCGCCGTCGACCTGAAGGATCGCGGCGTCGTGGTGGCGCGGGATTACACCTTCATGTGCTCGGTGGCCGGCCAGGAGTTGATCGAAAAGGACATCCACGAAGCGCAACTCACCCACGTGGTGGTGGCCGCCTGCTCGCCGCACCTGCATGAAAAAACCTTCCGCGGCGTGTGCGAGCGCTCCGGCATGAACCCCTACCTCTCCGAGATGGCCTCCATCCGCGAGCACGTGGCCTGGGTGCACACCGACAAGGTGGCCGCCACCGCCAAGGCCAAGGCCATCGTCAGCGGCACGGTGGAACGGGTGCTGAAGAACGAGCCGCTGCAGGCCATCCGCGTGCCCATCGACGCCGCCACCCTGGTGGTGGGCGGTGGCATCGCCGGCCTGCAATCCGCCCTGGAAGTGGCAGAAGCCGGCTACGACGTCTACCTGATCGAGCGCGAGGCGTCCCTGGGCGGCCACATGGCCCAGTTCGACAAGACCTTCCCGACCCTGGACTGCGCCGCCTGCATCCTCACGCCGAAGATGGCGGCGGTGGGCAGCCACCCGAAGATCCACCTGTTCACCTGGAGCGAAGTGGAAAAGGTGGAAGGCTTCGTCGGCAACTACACGGTGACGGTGAAGAAAAAACCGCGTTATGTCGACGAGGACATCTGCACCGGCTGCGGCATCTGCGTCGAGAAGTGCCCGGTGATGGTGGTGGACGACAACTTCGAAGCCGGCATCGGCTACCGCAAGGCCATCTAC
>CAIXFP010000535.1 GCA_903918705.1 uncultured Pseudomonadota bacterium | reverse complement strand
GATGTCGCCGCCGTAGCACTTGGCCAGGACGTTCTTGCGTAGGGCCTTCACGGTCTCGCGGGCGATGATGTGGGCGCCGATGGCGGCCTGCACGGCCACGTCGAACATCTGCCTGGGGATCAGTTCGCGCATCTTGGCGACCAGCTCGCGGCCGCGGTATTGCGAGGTGGAACGGTGCACGATCAGGGCCAGGGCATCGACCTTCTCGCCGTTGACCAGGATGTCCAGCTTGATCAGGTCGTCGGCGCGGAATTCCTTGAACTCGTAATCCAGCGAGGCATAGCCGCGCGAGGTGGATTTGAGTCGGTCGAAGAAGTCCAGCACCACTTCGTTGAGGGGGATGTCGTACTTGATCATCACCTGGCGGCCCATGTAGCGCATGTCCACCTGGGCGCCACGTTTCTGGTTGCACAGGGTCATGACGTTGCCGAGGAATTCCTCCGGCACCAGGATGGTGGCGGTGATGATGGGCTCGCGGATTTCCTCGATCTTGGACAGGTCCGGCAGGCGCGAGGGGTTTTCCACCTCGATCTGGCTGCCGTCCTTCATCAGCACCTGGTATTCCACCGAGGGCGCGGTGGTGATCAGGCTCTGGTTGTATTCCCGTTCCAGTCGCTCCTGCACGATGTCCATGTGCAAGAGGCCCAGGAAGCCGCAGCGGAAGCCGAACCCTAAGGCCTGGGATGTCTCCGGCTCGAAACGCAGTGCCGCGTCGTTCAGTTGCAGTTTGGTCAGCGCGTCGCGCAGGGAGTCGTATTCGTGGGATTCCACTGGGTAGAGGCCGGCGAACACCTGGGGCTTGATTTCCTTGAAGCCAGGCAGCGCCTCACTGGCGGGCCGTGTGGCCAGAGTGACGGTGTCGCCCACCTTGGCGTGTTTCAGATCCTTGATGCCGGCGGTGATGAAGCCCACCTCGCCGGCGGAAAGCTGTAGTCGCGCCACGGATTTCGGCGTGAACACGCCCACCGTTTCGGCCAGGTAATCGGCGCCGGTGGCCATCAGGCGAATCTTGTCCTTGAGTTTCAAGACGCCGTCCACCACCCGCACCAACATCACCACGCCTACATAGTTGTCGAACCAGGAATCGATAATCAGGGCCTTGAGGGGCGCGTTCTCGTCCCCCACCGGCGGCGGCACGTATTTCACGACGGCTTCCAGCACGTCGACGATGCCCAGTCCCGTTTTGGCGGAACAGTGCACCGCGTGGTCGGCGGGGATGCCGACGATGTCCTCGATTTCCTGGATCACCCGTTCCGGCTCCGCCGAGGGCAGATCGATCTTGTTCAGCACCGGGAACACTTCCACGCCCAGTTCCACGGCGGTGTAGCAGTTGGCCACGGTCTGGGCCTCCACGCCCTGGGAGGCGTCCACCACCAGCAGCGCGCCCTCGCAAGCGGAAAGCGAGCGTGACACCTCGTAGGAGAAGTCGACATGGCCCGGGGTGTCGATCAGGTTGAGCTGATATTCCTGGCCGTCCTGGGACTTGTAGCGCAGAGCCGCGGTCTGGGCCTTGATGGTGATGCCGCGCTCCCGTTCCAGATCCATGGAATCAAGCACCTGTTCTTCCATCTCGCGGTCGGCCAGGCCTCCGCAGTAATGGATGATGCGGTCGGCCAGAGTGGACTTGCCGTGGTCGATG
>CAIXFP010000534.1 GCA_903918705.1 uncultured Pseudomonadota bacterium | reverse complement strand
CCTGGGCATCGTCGCCGTGGTGGCCCTCTCTGTGTTCGTGGTGTGGGAACTGACCGACCGGCACCCGGTGGTGGATTTGCACCTGTTCGCCCGGCGCAACTTTCTGGTGGGCACTCTGATCCTCTCCTTCGGCTACCTGGTATTTTTCGGCAACGTGGTGATCCTGCCCCTGTGGTTGCAGACCAACATGGGCTACACCGCCACCTGGGCGGGCCTGGCCACCGCGCCCATCGGCCTGCTGCCGGTGTTTCTGTCCGCTTTCGTGGGCAAGAACATGCACAAGATCGACCTGCGCATCTGGCCCGCCTTCAGCTTCGGGGTGTTCGCGGCGGTGGCGTTCTGGAACAGCACGTTCAACACCGACGTGACCTTCTGGCAAATCGTCATTCCGCGATTGCTCATGGGCTTCGGCGTGGCCGGCTTCTTCGTTCCCCTCACTTCGCTGACCCTGTCCGGCATCCCGCCGGAGATGATGGCCAGCGCCACCGGCCTGTCGAATTTTTCCCGCATCGTCGCCGGCAGCTTCGGCACCTCGCTCTCCATCACCCTGTGGGAACGGCGTGCCGATTTCCACCACAGCATCCTGGCGGAACACGTCTCGGCCTTCGACCCCTTCAAGGGCGGCCCCCTGCCCGATCCGGCCCTGCTGGACCGCATTCTCAACCAGCAATCGGTGATGCTGGCCACCAACGACATGTTCTGGCTTTCCGGCTGTTTCTTCGCCAGCCTGATGCTGTTGATCTGGCTGGCGAAACCGCCGCGACACGCCGCCACCGGCCGCAAATAGCGCGCGGCGGCCATGCCGCCATGGTTTCGACTGGCTGCTCGCGGCGGCCGGCGACGGTAAACTGACGGCCGCTTCAACCGTTGCGGCTGAGGCGCGGTCAGCCCGCAATCAACCGGAATCACCTGAAATGAAAGACTTCATGACCGAGTTCGGTCCCGACCTTCTCGCGCTCCTGGCCAGCGCCTTAGTCATCGGCGGCTACTATGTTTTCCTCTGGCGCATGGTTCGGAAAAACCCGACCTATACCATCCACGGGGTCAACCAGATCGCGCGCACCCTGTGGGTCGAGAACGTCATGCAGACGGCGGGAGAGAACGTCATGGCGGTGCAAACCCTGCGCAACTTCATCATGGTTTCGATCCTCATGGCGAGCACGGCGTCCCTGCTCATCATGGGCACCATGACCCTGTCGGGGCAGACCGAGCACATTGCCCATACCTGGCATCTGCTCAGCCGCAGCAGCAACTCCATCGCGCAAATCTGGATCGTCAAGGTGCTCTTCCTACTCGTGGATTTCATCTTCGCCTTCTTCGCCTTCTCCATGTCCCTGCGCCTGTCCAACCATGTGCTGTTCATGATCAACGTGAAGGAACACAACGTGAACCACAACCTGGCTCCGGCCGCCGTGGCGCGGCGCCTGTGCAGCGCCGGGGACATGTTCGCCATTGGCATGCGCTCCTTCTTCTTCGCCATCCCCCTGGTGTTCTGGCTGTTCGGGCCGGCATTCCTGTTCATCGCTTCCATCGCGCTGGTGATCACGCTCTTCCATCTGGATCGCAGCGAGGCCGACTCCATCATCTTCGCCAAGAATTAGCCCAGGTTTAACAACAGCCCCCCGGATTCACCCCCATTCCTGCAAGAGCCGTAGGTTGGGCAAAGCGCAGCGTGTCCAACAACCCGCCTCCATGTTGGGCACGCTGCACTTTG
>CAIXFP010000533.1 GCA_903918705.1 uncultured Pseudomonadota bacterium | reverse complement strand
GTGCTGTCCCTGGCCCGATTCAACCGCATCCTGGCAATCGATGTGGACAACCGCCTCGCCCGAGTGCAACCGGGGGTGCGCAACCTGGCCATCTCCGAGGCGGCGGCACCTTACGGCCTCTATTACGCGCCGGACCCGTCGTCGCAAATCGCCTGCTCCATCGGAGGCAACGTGGCGGAGAACTCGGGCGGCGTGCACTGCCTGAAATACGGCCTCACCGTGCACAACATCCTGGCGCTGAAGGTGCTGAGCATGGACGGTGAGTTGCTGGAAATCGGCTCCCAAGCTTTGGATAGCCCCGGCTACGACCTGCTGGCCCTGATGACCGGCTCGGAAGGCCTGCTCGGCATCGTCGTGGAAGTCACCGTCAAGCTGCTGGTGAAGCCGGAGCGGGCCCAGGTGGTGCTGGCCGCTTATCGCTCGGTGGAAGCGGCGGGGGCGGCGGTGGCGGCGGTGATCGGTGCCGGCATCCTGCCCGCCGGGCTGGAGATGATGGACAACCTTTCCCTCCGCGCCGCCGAGGATTTCGTCCACGCCGGCTATCCGGTGGACGCCGCCGCCATCCTGCTGTGCGAGCTGGACGGGGCCAACGCCGAGGTATCGGAACAGATCATGGCGCTGCGCCAGGTGCTGGTGTCCGCCGGCGCCACGGAAGTGCGCACCGCCCAGGACGAGGCCCAGCGCATGAATTTCTGGGCCGGGCGCAAGGGTGCCTTCCCGGCGGTGGGCCGCATCAGCCCGGACTACTACTGCATGGACGGCACCATTCCGCGCCAGCATCTGGCCCGGGTGCTGCGCCGCATCGGCGAACTGTCGGAGCACTACGGCCTGCGGGTGGCCAACGTGTTCCATGCCGGCGACGGCAACCTGCACCCGCTGATCCTGTTCGACGCCAACCGGCCGGGCGAGTTGAAGAAAGCCGAAGACTGCGGCAGCGACATTCTCAGGCTGTGCGTGGAAGTGGGCGGCACGGTCACCGGCGAGCACGGCATCGGCGTGGAGAAGCTGGACGCCAGTTGCAGCCAGTTCAACGCGGCGGAACTGGCCCAGTTCCACGCCATCAAGGCCGCCTTCGACCCGGCCGGCCTGCTCAATCCCGGCAAGGCAGTGCCCACCCTGCACCGCTGCGCCGAACTGGGCCGCATGCACGTGCAGGGCGGTGCCCTGCCGTTCCCGGAATTGCCGAGGTTCTGATGGACGCGATACCCTGTAGCGCCGGCGCCTCCGCCGGCGTCATTCCCGAAACGAGCGAATCCTGTTTGGCCGAGCAAATCCGCCAGGCCATTGCCACCCGCACCCCGCTGTGCATCCGGGGCGGCGGCAGCAAGGCGTTCTACGGCCGCGCCTGTTTCGGCGAGGCATTGAATTTGGCGGGGTACGCCGGCGACATCCGCTACGAGCCTTCCGAACTGGTGCTCACCGCCCGCGCCGGCACCCGGCTGGCCGAAATCGAGGCGCTGCTGGCGGCCAACGGCCAGATGCTGCCGTTCGAGCCGCCTTCTTTCCCCCTCCCCCTCCGGGGGAGGAAGCAGAGCGCCACCCTGGGCGGCATGGTGGCCGCCGGCCTGTCCGGACCACGGCGGCCCTGGGGCGGTTCGGTGCGCGACGCGGTGCTGGGCGTGAAGCTGCTCAACGGCCGCGGTGAGGTGTTGCGCCTGGGCGGCCAGGTGATGAAGAACGTGGCCGGCTACGACCTTTCCCGCCTGATGGTGGGCGCTTTGGGCACTCTGGGCGTGCTGCTGGAGGTATCGGTCAAGGTGCTGCCGCGCCCGGCCGTGGAAACCACCCTGGCGTTCGAACTCGATGCCTCTGTGGCCGCCGCCCGCCAGATCCAGTGGGGCCGCATGCCCCTGCCGGTGTCCGCCACGATGTATCACGCCGGCCGGCTGTATGTGCGCCTGTGCGGCAGCGCCCAGGGCGTGGCGGCGGCCCGCGCGGTGATGGGCGGCGAGGTGACGGACGACGGCATCTGGGCCAAAGTGCGGGAGCAGACCCTGCCATTCTTCAACAGTGAAGCGCCCTTGTGGCGGATTTCCCTGCCGCCGGCCGCCCCCGCCCTGCCGGGCGAAACCTTGACCGAGTGGGGTGGCGGCCTGCGTTGGCTGCATTCAGACGAACCCGCGGCGACGATCCGGCAGCGTGCCGCCGCCCTGGGTGGTCATGCCACGTTGTTTCGCGGCCACGACGGCATGGGGGAGGTGTTCCATCCCCTGCCGCCGGCCATGCTGGCCCTGCACCGGCGGGTGAAGCTGGCCTTTGACCCGCACGGCCTGTTCAACCCCGGCCGCCTGTACCCGGAACTGTGATGCAAACCCATCTCGCCGACTTCATCCGAGAGACGACGCAAGGCCGGGAGGCCGAGGCCATCCTGCGCTCCTGTGTGCATTGCGGCTTCTGCAACGCCACCTGCCCCACCTATCAACTCCTGGGCGACGAACTGGACGGCCCGCGCGGGCGCATCTACCTGATGAAGCAGATGCTGGAAGGCCAGCCGGTGACCGCCGTGACCCGCGACCATCTGGACCGCTGCCTCGCCTGCCGCAACTGCGAAACCACCTGCCCTTCCGGCGTGCAATACGGCCGCCTCATCGACATCGGCCGCGAGGTGGTGGAACGGCTCGCGCCGCGCCCGGCGCAGGAACGCCTGCTGCGCTACGGGTTACGGCAGGTGCTGGGGGCGCCAACGCTGTTCGCCACATTGCTGAAGCTGGGGCGGGGGGTGCGTTGGGCGCTGCCGGCATCCCTGCAGGAACACATTCCCCCCATGCCAACCTTGGCGGGTGGGGTACTCCCGCCGAAATCCCTTCCGGCCCCCCTTTTGCAAAGGGGGGAGAAGAGTCGCCGCATGCTGGTGCTGGAGGGCTGCGTCCAACCCGCCCTGGCGCCGGAAACCAATCGGGCCGCCGCCCGGGTGCTGGCACACCTGGGTATCGAGCTGATCGCGATATCCGAAGCCGGTTGCTGCGGAGCCATCGACCAGCACCTGGCCGCGCCCGAGGCCGCCCAAGCCGCCATGCGCCGCAACATCGACGCCTGGTGGCCGCATCTGGAAGCGGGCGCGGAAGCCATCGTCATGACCGCCAGCGGCTGCGGCAGCCTGGTCAAGGAATACGGCCACCATTTGCGCCACGACCCGGCCTATGCCGCGAAGGCGGCGCGGGTATCCGCCGCGACCCTGGACCTGGCCGAGGTGCTGGCGCGGGAGGACCTGTCCGCGCTGCGCACCCGCCGGCCGCTGCGCGTCGCCTTTCATCCGCCCTGCAGCCTGCAACACGGGCAAAAGGTGCGCGGGATGATCGAGGCCATCCTCGCCGGCCTCGGCCATGAATTGGTGCCGGTGACGGAAGCGCATCTGTGCTGTGGTTCCGCCGGCACCTACTCGCTGTTGCAACCCGTGCTGGCCGGGCAGTTTCGCGACCGCAAGCTGGGCCATTTGCAAGCCGGTCAACCCGAGCTCATCGCCACCGCCAACATCGGCTGCCAGAGCCATCTCGCCGCCGCCAGCGGGGTGCCGGTGGTGCACTGGATCAGCCTGATCCAGGTGTGAGCGGCATTGGGCAAGGCTTGGCGTGCCCAATATTGCGGCTGTTTGTTGGGCACGCTACGCTGTGCCCAATCTACGAATGGCGCATTGGGAGGCGGCCATGGCGATCACCGACTGGCCCGAGGGCGAACGGCCCCGGGAAAAACTTCTGCAACGCGGGGCGGCGGCCTTGTCCGACGCGGAACTGCTGGCCATCTTCCTGCGCATGGGGGTGGCCGGGAAAAGCGCGGTGGACCTGGCCCGCGACCTGTTGCGGCACTTCGGCAGCCTCAAGCGCCTGTTCAACGCGAGCCAGACGGAATTCAGCGCCTTTCCCGGCATGGGGCCGGCCAAGTACGCCCAGTTGCAGGCGGTGCTGGAAATGTCC
>CAIXFP010000532.1 GCA_903918705.1 uncultured Pseudomonadota bacterium | reverse complement strand
CGCCATCTCGTCGGCGGACGCGCGCCCCAGGCGGAAAACGAGGTGCTCTACCGTTTCGAATTTCCGGAGCGGCCGGGGGCGCTGATGAAGTTTCTCAACAGCATGGGCCACGCCTGGAATATCAGCTTGTTTCATTACCGCAATCACGGCGCCGATTTTGGCCGCGTGCTGGTCGGCATCCAGGTGCCGCCGACCCAGCAGGATGAATTCCAGGAATTCCTGGACGGCCTTGGCTACCGCTACTGGAATGAGTCCCGTAATCCGGCTTACAACTTGTTCCTCAAATGAAAAACGCCCCGCCTGGGGCATTTTTCATGGCCGACCCGCAGGTCAGTCTTTCGGGCAGGTGTTGATCCCCAGCAGGGGGTAAAGCGCGCAAAACTTGACCAGGCCGGTGGCCAGGGGCACCACGCCGATCCAGGCCCATACCGGGCCACCCAGAGCGGCTGCCCAGGCGATCAGGGCCAGGCCCACGATGATGCGCAAGATACGATCGATACCACCAACATTCGCTTTCATGACATTCCTCCAATCAAGTAAAAAGGCTCCGCATAAGGAGTGGTGGCAGAGTATGCATCAGCTCTGCCGGGCTCAGTGACATTGGTTACACGCGAGAAATTCCGGAACCTTGCCTGACAATGTCCTTCTAAGTGGTGCGCTGCACTAAATACCCCAGGCATTTCCCGATTTATCGGGTTTACACTACTACTTAAGATATAAGGAGATGCGAAGGCGGTTACCGGAACGGCTTACAGGCCGACATATATGGATTCAGGAGACATGAATATGGAAACACTTGGCGTGGAATTCACCCCCGAAATGAAATGGGCCCTGGATTGCGTACCTACACTGATCTGGGTGACGGATTTGGAAGGGAAATGTCAGCATGTCAATCGTGCCTGGCAGGACTTTACCGGGCGCAAGCTGGAAGATGCGATGGGCGACGGCTGGCTGTCCATGATGCACCAGGAAGATGCCACCGCCTGGCATGGCTTGGTGGCGGACGCGATTCGGAGCAAGTCTCCGTTCACCATGGAATGTCGCCTGCGCCGCCGCGATGGCCGCTATCGCTGGTTGCTCAAAAACGGCCAACCGGTGTTCAACAACGAGAACAAGTGCATCGCCTTCGTCGGTTATTGCACCGATGTCAGCACCCAGAAGCAGGCGCTGGAGGCTCTCAACCAGGCCAGCCAGAAGCACCGTTCCGTGCTCGCCAACCTGCGCGAGGCGGTCAGTGTCATCGAGGATTACCTGCACACCGAGGAACCTGGCGCCAAGACTCACCAGGACGACCGCCTGACCCCGCGCCAACGCGAGATCCTGCATCTGATCGCCCGCGGCTTTGCCACCCGCGAAATTGCCGGCCAGTTGCATGTCAGCGTGAAGACGGTGGAAAGCCATCGCGCGCAACTGATGCAGCGTCTCAACATCCACGACGTGGCGGGCCTCACCCGCTACGCCATCCGCACCGGACTGGTGGCGTCCGACCTCTAAGCCAGCATGTCGGGTTAGCGGCTTTATCGCGTAACCCGACACTATGGATATGTCGGGTTACGGCGCGAAAGCCCACACATGTGTTATTACGCATACCGTATGCCCCTTGTGTTAACGCATGCGAGCCTACACCCGATTTTCTTCAGTACACCAAGCCGATGGCGACAGCCTCCGCCGGCAGGTGGCCATGGCCCGTCAGTATGCCGAAGAACATGGCCTTGAGCTTGATGAGCAGTTCACCTTCAAGCACCTCGGCGTCTCCGCGTACGCCCGGTCGTACGCGGAGCACGGCGCGTTGGGGCTGTTCTTCGATGCAACCAAGTTTGCAAGGTGCCCCAAGGCAGTGTCCAGTGTCCTGCTGGTGAAGGACTTTGACCTCCTGACGCGCTCGCTGCCCCTGGTGGCGGTCAACCTCATCTTCGAGATTGTCCGGGCAGGCATCACCCTCGTCAGGATCCAGGACAAGAAGTCCTATGCCGAGGGTCCATCATCGTTGGGCAACTGGAAGCCACCTGCCTGGGCCTGAAGGAGTGCCAGAAGGACTCGCCACCGTTTGGGATGATGCAAACGACGAGGTGCCGACGCCAGTGGCGCTGTATTCAACCCGGAGAAAGTGGCCGAGCGGGCAAGCCTGCACGACGTAACAGCATCAAGTTGTCGCACTAATTCCAGTAGGCAACACCACACTGAATGTCGTGCCTTCACCAATTGTGCTTTCCACTGCAAGTTTTCCACCCATCAATTTGACCAGATGCTCCGTGAGAGCCAGGCCCAGTCCCAGGCCGCCAAAGCGGCGAGTGGCATTGCCATCAACCTGCTGAAACGGTTTGAATCCCGCCTCCAGCTATTCAGTTGTCATCCCGACACCGGCAAAGGCATTCGCTGTCATGGCCAGAATCGGAGTCCGGTTTCGTCATGGCCGAGAGATTTTCAGATCACTCACTCCTGACCGAGGACTACGAAGTCGTAGTGGTACAAAGCATTTTGTGAGAATGCTTGGACCTACAGATTGCCTACGGCCCGCAATTTGAGGATCGCCGGCGCCAACACCTCGATGCGCTCGCGGCCCAGGCGCACGCTGCCTTCCTCTTCAAACTGTTTCAGCAGGCGCGAGACGATTTCCCGCACGCTGCCAAGCTCGTCCGCCACCGACTGGTGCGAGGCCGCGATCAGCGGGCCGCGTTCCAGCAGCCAGGCGGCGAGGCGCTGATCCAGCTTGCGGAAGGCGACTTCCTCCACCAATTGCATGAGCCCGGTGAGGCGTTCCGCGAACAGGTTGAAGGCCATTTCCCGAAACGGCGCATGCTCCGCCACCAGGCGCAGGATCAGGGCGCGCGGTAGCGCCAGGGCGGATACGGCGGATTCCGCGACACCGGTGGCGGGATAGGGGTCGCCGCCGAGCAGGCAACTCACCGTGACGATGCACAGTTCCCCAGGATGCACGCTGTAGAGGCGAATCTCGCGACCGTTTTCGGCGCGCTTGCTCACCTTGATGCTGCCCGACAGTACCAGAGGCAGGGCCTGGCAGGCCATGCCGGCATCGAACAGCGCGGCTCCCGCCGGTGCGCTCATGGGCAGGGCCTGGCGTTCGACTTCGCGTGCCAGGGCGGTCGGCAGGTCGGCAAGGGTGGGGAAAAGGCGGTCGATTTCTGCTGTCATGGCTGCATGGCGGTGGCTATGGCGGTGACCCGCGCGCGGCGGATGGCTTCGGGGATGGCGGCGGCTTGCGCCCGGCTGGCGATGGCCCCGGCATCGACGCCACGCGCCGCGGTCAGAGCCAGGCGCAAAGCTTCGGCCTGGGGATAGGGCTTGCCCTGATAACCTTCGCGGCCGTGGTAATCCGCTTCACAAGCCCCGAGGAAAGCCTCGAAACGGTCCGGTCGGCGCAGGGCGTCCACCCTCTCCAGCAATTCCAGCAGGGTGGCCGGGCGCAACTCCAGGGCGCGGTGCGCGTTGCCGTGGTCGCGCGCCACCAGAACGGCCAGGTCGCGGCATTCCTGGGGCGCGCGCAGGCGCTCGCACACGGTTTTCACCAGATCGACGCCGCGCCCCTCATGGCCGTGGTGCTTGGGCAAGAATTCCGGCGGCGTCGCACCCTTGCCCAGGTCGTGCAGCAGGGCCGCCACCCGCGCCGGCAGGCTCAAGCCGTCCCGAGCAGCAGCGTCGATGACCAGCAGCACGTGTTCGCCGGTGTCGATTTCCGGGTGGTGCTGCGGCGGCTGCGGCACCCCGAACAGGCGGTCCACTTCTGGCAGCAGTCGCGCCAGCGCGCCGCACTCACGCAACATGCGGAACATGCGCGACGGTGTCGCCTCCATGAGGCCGCGCGCGAGTTCCTGCCAGACCCGTTCCGCCACCAGTGCGTCCACTTCGCCGGCCGTAACCATGGCACGCATCAGTTCCAGGGTTTCCGGCGCCAGGGTGAATGCGGGAAAGCGGGCGGCGAAGCGGGCCACCCGCAGGATGCGCACCGGATCCTCGGCGAAGGCGGCGGAAACGTGGCGGAATATTCGCGCCTCCAGGTCGGCACGACCGCCGTAGGGGTCGATCAGGCTGCCGTCGGCCGCCAGCGCCATGGCGTTGATGGTCAGATCCCGACGCAACAGATCCTGCTCCAGGGTCACGTCCACATCGGCATGGACCACGAAGCCCTTGTAGCCGCGCGCGGTCTTCCGCTCGGTGCGGGCCAGGGCGTATTCCTCGTGGGTCTGGGGATGCAGGAACACCGGAAAATCCTTGCCCACCGGGCGGAAGCCCAACGCCAGCATCTGTTCCGGGGTGGCACCCACCACCACATGGTCGCGGTCCTGTACCGGCAGGCCCAGCAGGCCGTCGCGCACGGCGCCGCCGACGATATAGGAGGTGATGTCAGTCATTGCCGCGCTTTTTCCCGTGTCTGCGCCCGTGTCCAAAACGCAGGCTGATTTCAACTATTAGCTCCCAGTGCCCACGCGACGTAGCCACCTGAATCCGATAATGCATGTTCTACTCCTAAGTAAAATGGATGGAGTGATCAGACTACAGGCCATACTCATGCGCGAGTTTGCGGAAAAATAGCCGGTTCTCGGCGCTTTCCGCGACTCTCTGTTAATTGTGCACAGGTTGTGCACAATTAACAGAGAGGGGCCGCGGGACCGGTGAGAGCCACGAGAGGAGGCTCGACTACCGGCTAAGGCGCCGGCGCAGTTTCGTCCTCGGACACCGGCTGGCCGGGATTGCGCGCCGCGATGGTGCCCAGGCGATCCTTCAGGGGGCGCGCCTCTCCGCCGAAGCGGTTGCGGTAGAACATGGCGTTGGCCAGTACCTTCTTGACGTATTCGCGGGTCTCGGCGAAGGGAATGCTTTCCACGTAGATGGCGCCTTCCAGGGGCACGGCAGCCTGCCACTTGCGCGCCCGGCCCGGCCCGGCGTTGTAGGCGGCGGTGGCCAGCACCGGTGACTGGTCGAGGGATAGGTAGATACGCTTCAGGTAGAAGGTGCCGAAGCGAATGTTGGTTTCCGGGCTGGCGACCTTTTTCTGGGCGCGGCGGCCGAGGCCGAGCTGGCGGGCGATCCATTTCGCGGTGGCGGGCATGATCTGCATCAGGCCGCGAGCGCCGACGCCGGAACGGGCATAGTCGACGAAGCGGGATTCCTGGCGCATCAGGCCGAACACCCAGGCTTCGTCGAGACCGTTGTCGTGGGCGTAGGCGGTGGCCAGATCGCGATAGGGGGCGAGATAGCGCAGGTCGAAATCGTGTTCGCCGCGGGTTTTCTCGGCGGTGATGATGGCGCGATCG
>CAIXFP010000531.1 GCA_903918705.1 uncultured Pseudomonadota bacterium | reverse complement strand
GGGTGCACGCTGCACTCTGCAAGGTCACAAAACACTTTTGCAAGGGTGCACGCTGCCCTCTGCAAGGTCACAAAACACTTTTGCAAGGGTGCACGCTGCCCTCTGCAAGGTCACAAAACACTTTTGCAAGGGTGCATGCTGCGCTCTGCAAGGTTACAAAGCCCTTTTGCAAGGGTACATGCCGATCTCAGCAATGTTTAGGTTGGGCTTCCACCGTGCAGGTTTCCCGCCTTTTCGGACGTACACATGCCCTTGCAGGCGGGATCAATACGTTCATCAAAACGGCTTTGCTTTGGCCTGATTGAGCGTAAGCGTCCAATCCTCCCCTTTAGCCAACCGCCCTCAAGTCAGGGTTTGTTTTCTTCGCGCCGCGGCGGCAGTAGTTCGTCGGTCCGGCTATCTTTCTACGGCCGGTTCACCCAGAAGCCCGTTGCCGGCCCCAGTTTGCTGCCCGTGAAGTTGAAGTCCAGGTAGTTGTGGTTTGCCGTGTAGTCGGCCAGGGTGCCGTTGTTGTCCAAGGTGGGCGCATAGAAATACCAGGCAGGCTGTGTGTTGCTGCCGGGGTCGCCGGGATACCAGGCCCAGAGCGAGATCAGGCTGGTTGCGGCCAGGCTCCCTGAGGCGGGTGGCGTGAGGCTGATGGCATTGGCGAAATCACGGGGGGAAGGGTTGTCGCCCACCGCGATCAGGCTCCAGCCGCTGGGCAAGGGGTTGGGGCCGCCCGACACGTCCTGGAATTGCGCGCTGGTCAGTAGGCTTCCGCTCGGGTTCAAGGCCTGGGTGAATGCGGTCTTCGCATTTACCCAGACGCCCTCGCCGCCATCGACCGTGGTGAGGAACTGATAGCCCTTGCTCTGGGCGTAAGCAATGCCGCCATCGGCCAGGACGGGGGTGTAAAAGGCCCAACCCGGGGGACTGGCATTCACCCATTTGAAGACGGATGTGACCTTGCTCGCGTCGCCGAACAGGGTCGGCACGTCCCAGGACGAGCCGGTGGAATTGCCGATGAGGTTCCAGCCGGCCAACAGCGCGGTGTGGGTGGTGCGTATCATTACCGTCAAGGTGGCCGTCTTGGTGACGCCGCCTTCGCTGTAACTGGCGTTGAGGCTGACCGGTTGGTTGATGCTGACGCTTCCGGCCGTGAGGGTGGTGCCGCTAAGCGAGGCATAGGTCGTCGTGGCCAGGCTGAGTGTGCCGGTGACGCTGGCGTTGCTGCCGTTGTCGTAGAGAGCGGTGAGGCTGCAACCCGCCTGGACGCCCTCGTTCAGGAGGGTCGGCCCGGTAATTCGCAGGCCATTCAGTACCCGTGGCAGGGTGACGCCGGCCGGCGCCGAGGCGGGGCCGCTGCCGGCGGCGTTGCTGGCGGTCACGGAACAGGTGTAGGCCGAACCATTGCTGAGGCCGGTGACGACGATGGGACTGACACGGCCGTTGGCCGAGATGGCGAGGGCACCGGCACAACTTGCGGTGTAGTAGAGGATCACGCTGCCGCCGTTGTCGGCGGGGGGCGTGAAGCTGACTGTGGCTTGACCGTTGCCGGGGGCGGCGGTCACACCCGTCGGCGCGCCAGGCACCGTCATGGGCGTGACACTGTTGGAGGTGCTTGATGCCGGCCCCATTCCGACGATGTTGTGGGCGGAGACGGTGAAGGTGTAGGCGGTGCCGTTGCTCAGGCCCGTGACCACGATGGGGCTGGCAGCCTCCGATGCGCTCAGGGCGCCGGGGCTGGACACCACGGTGTAGCCGGTGATGGCGCTGCCGCCATCGTTGGCCGGGCTGGTGAAACTCACCGTCGCCTGGGCATTGCCGGCAGTTGCCGACACGGATGTCGGGGCATCCGGCGGCGTCGCTGCGCCGAAGGCAACACCATCGAGCCAAGCCGTGTCGGAGCCACCCGTCGAGTAGTTGTCCTTTTCATACTGCCAACCGACGCTATGCGTGCCGATGCCGATGTTGGCGACGGCCTGTGCCCAGCCGACTTCGCCGGCAATGGCGTTGACCGTGCTGCTTTCCACGCCGTCGATGTAGAAGTGGAGATAGTCGCAATCCGCTTCCGATGACACCTTCCAGCGGAAGCTGAGCTTGCCCGGGCCGGTGACGCTGGTCCTGATCCAGGAGCGCTGGTTGTCCAGCACCGGTGGCGTCTGGACGGCGCTGGAGCCGACGACGTACTGCGTCGTCTCGCCATACCAGGGCACGGTGGGCACCGTCTCGAACACCAGGCCGCTGTTGTCGAGGGCGGCTTGCAGGCCGATGCCGGTCTGGGCGTAGTTAACACCATCCACCCAGCCCTTGTCGCTGCCGCTTCCTCCGCCGCCAGGGGATGCGCCGCTCTTCCCGTAACTGAACTCCAGCGGCCAGACACCGGCGGGGATGTTGAGAATGTGCTGTGTCCAGTTGACACTGCCACTGATGCAATCGGTCGTGGTGGCATTCGGGTCCACCTGGACGCAAAGCTTGCCGTAATTCGCCTTCGAGGAGACCTTCCAGTAGAAGCTGAGTACCCCGGGGCCGGTCAGATACGTGCGCATCAGGCTGGTCTGGTTTGCCGAGATGGTCGGGCTGGCCGCGGCCGTGCTGCCGCTATGGACCACACTGGTCTGGCTGCCCCAGGCGCCGACGTTGCCGGGGATGGTGGCCGACTGCCAGGCCAGTCCGGGGGTTTCCAAGGCCTCGGCCAGATTGTTCTGGGTGGTGCCCGCCGTGAACGAAACCTGGTCCAGCCAGGCGGCATCGGCGCCATAGGGGTACCGCGACGTCTTGACGTAGGCCCAGCGGACACTGTGATTGCCGGAGGCGATGTCCAGGCTGCGCGGTTCCCAATCGTTCTCGCCGCTGATCATCTCCGCGGGTTGGCCGTCCACCATGGCCACCAGAGTGTCCGCATTGCCTGCCGATGAAACCTTCCAGTTGAAGTTCAGCGTGCCGGGGCCGGTGACGCTGGTTTGCAGCCAACTGCTATCCAACTTGCCGGCGTTTCCACTCTGCAAAGTATCGTTGCTTGCCACGCGGGTGACGGCGCTCTGGGCAAACCAGGGGGCTTGTGGATTGGTGGTGAAACTGAGGCTGCTGTTGTCGAGCGCAGCGCCGACACTGGCGAGGGTTGCACCGGAACCATCCAGCGCAATGGACAGGGGCGAGCCCGTGGCATTGCTGGTGATGGTAAGTGTGCCGCTTGCCGTTCCCGGGGCAGTCGGCGAGAACTGGACCGTGACGGAACAGGTAGAGCCGGGGGCTATGACGGCAGCGGAACAGGTGTCGGCGGTAACGGAAAAACCTGTACCGGAAACGGCAACTGCCGTCGGCATCAGCGCGTTTGTTCCGCTATTGGTGAACACCTCGGTCAGGGAGGCGGTCGCGTCGACGTTCACGCCGCCGAACGACAGGCTGGCCAAAGCAGGGGAAGTGGCGGCCTGGCCGCCGGTGAACGCAAAGTTGTCTACCCAACCGGCGTCGGCGCCGGAGCTATAAAACTGGTCCTTGGCGTAGGTCCAGCGCAGGGTGTGGCTGCCGGGGCCGACGGAGAAATTCTTCTCGCTCCAGTCCACGGCGCCGCTGATCGCGTCAACCTTGATGCCATCCAGGTAGAAGGTCAGGTAGTCGTAATTCATCTCGGACGACACCTTCCACCAGAAGCTGCCGTTGCCCGGCCCGGTCACCGTGGTTTCCATGTTGGACGATTGATAGGCGATGATCGAACCACTCTGAGCGGCACCGCCGCCGGAATAAGCGGTGGACGTCTGGCCAAACCAGTTCGCATCGCCTGACGTGGTCAAGGCCAGACCCGGCGAGTCCAGTGCTTGATCCAGCACCAGCGAGGTGGTTCCGGTGCCGCTGAGCGGCAGGATGTGCGGGCTGCCGGGCGCATTGGATGCCACGCTCAGGGTTGCTGCATGGCTGCCGGTGACAGAAGGAGCAAAGTTGATGTTGACGACGCAACTCGCCCCCGCCGCGAGACTGCTGCCGCAGGTCGTGGAGCCGATGGAAAAATCCTGTCCGGCTGACACGGTGGGGGTGAAGCCCGTCAGGGTGCCATTGCCGCCATTCGTAAGGGTCACCGCACGGCTCATGCTGCTGC
>CAIXFP010000530.1 GCA_903918705.1 uncultured Pseudomonadota bacterium | reverse complement strand
CATCGAGGCGAAGATCGAGGCGGACCTGCGCCTCCTGGTGCACCTGGGCAAACTCCTGGAACTGGAAGTGGCCGAATCGCGCCGCTATCACCCGGTGCAGATCGTCGGCCAGTTGCGCCGCTCGCTCATGCGCGAGCTGGACCTGATCAAGGAAGCGCGCAACCTGGACACTTTCGGCCAGCGCTTCGCCGGCGACCCCACGGTGCACATTCCCAAGGTGTTCTGGGAATACTGTGGCGACGGCGTCAACGTCCAGGAAGAACTGGTGGGCATTCCCGGCAACGATTTCGCCCGTGCCCGCGCGGAGGGCTACGACCTGCCCCTGCTGGCCGCGCGCGGGGCCGACTGCGTGCTCAAGATGATCCTGCTCGACGGCTATTTTCACGCCGATCCTCATCCCGGCAACGTCATCTACCAGCCTGGCAACGTGGTCGGCATCATGGACTTCGGCATGGTGGGGCGGGTCACAGACGCCCGCCGCGACCAACTCATCGACTTCCTGGAAGCAGTCATACGCAAGGATGAACAGGGCATGCTCAACGTCCTCAGCATCTGGTCTGGGGACGCGGAAATCGACGAATCGCGCCTGGGCTACGATCTCTCTGAGTTCGTCTTCGGCTACGACAATCTGGCCTTGAAAGACATTCAGGTCGGCCCGTTGCTGGCGGACGTCACCGCTGTCATGCGCGACAACAACCTGGCCATGCCGCCGGACCTCACCCTGCTGTTCAAGGCCCTGATCACCCTGGAAGGCCTGGGCTACCAGCTCGATCCCGACTTCCACATGATCGACCACCTCACCCCCTTCGTGGCGAAAGTGCTGGAAGCGCGCTACTCGCCCCAGGCTCTGGCCAAGCGGGCGCGGCACGGGCTCAAGGAAATGGCCGACGTCCTCTTCGGTCTGCCCCGCGACGTCGCCCGCCTGTTCCGCCAGGCAAGGCGCGGAAGATTGCGCATCGACCTGGACCTGAAGCGTCTCGACCATTTCGGCATCCAGCTCAACCAGGCCGCCAACCGTCTCACCATGGGTGTGCTCACCGCCTCCCTGGTGGTGGGTTCCAGCATCATCATGACCGTATCCGCCGGCCCCCGGCTGTTCGGCCTGCCCCTGTTCGGACTGATGGGTTTCGTGCTCGCCTTCTTCAACAGTGTCTGGATCGTCCTGTCCATCTGGCGGTCGGGGAAGGATTGATCCTGAATGTCTTCGCCGCCCGGAACCCGGGCACGCGTTGCGCTAACCGACCCACGCCGCGATTCCTCATGCTGGCCAACACCACGGATTTCCTGATACGCGACCTCCTGGAACGCCACAGATCCCTGCTGGGGGCGGATTTCGCCGTATACCTCAACCATTGCCGGCGTGTGGTGCTTTTCTGCCGAGCCTTCGCGGGGGAGATCGTGACGACCGAGGAAATCGCCATCGCCGCCGCGTTCCACGATCTGGGCATCTGGACCGCTGGCAGTTTCGATTACCTTGCCCCTTCCCGCTTCCTGGCTGACCAACATCTGGCCGGGATCGGCAAGCCGGAATGGAGCGGGCGCATCCAGGCCATGATCGCCTGGCATCACAAGATCACACCTTATCGTGGCGACCATGCCGAGTGGGTGGAAGCCTTCCGCCGCGCCGATTGGGTGGATGTTTCGTTGGGAAGAATGCGCTTCGGCCTGGCGGCGGGGTTCATCCAGCAGGTGAAGTTGGCCTATCCGAACCGGGGCTTCCACCGTTTGTTGGGGCGTCTGATGTGGCGTCGTTTCCTGAAGCGGCCACTCAGTCCTTTGCCGATGATGAAGTGGTGAGGTGCATGACGTCGGGCCGCACTAACCTGACCGACAGGCTGCCAGGACCGGGTGAAGTCCCGCTCCGGCTACAACCCCACCGCCGCCCGATACCGCGTCAGCAAGGCCGGATCCTCGATGGAGCCGTGGTGGTGGATCTGCCGCCAGCGGCCCTTCACCCGCCGATAAATCCGGCTGGTGCGGATGGCCAGGTCGATGCCGACGTCGCCCGATTCAAAGCGGCCGCGCTCCCGACCGGCGACGACGAACAGATCGGCACCCTCATGCAGGGTGTAGTCGAAGAACACGACCCGCACGCGCGCCGGGCCGCCGAACAGGCGGGCGTATAGAGGTTCGATCGCGTCCCAGCCGCGGCGGATGCCGCCCAGGGGGTTGTTGAGCACGCATACCTCCGGGTGCCAGTTGCGCCTCATCAGGTCCAGGTTGCGGTTGTTGAAGGCGCGGTAGAACTCGGACAGGGCGCCCAGAGGTGTGGCGGCTTCGGCGCATTCGGCGCCGGTGATGGGGTGGGGGTAAATTTCGAGCATGGCAAACTCCTCGGGAATGAAGCGCCATTGTTGATAGTGGCTGGGTGGGAAACAATGCCAAGTAATGGAACAATACTGTTTCCATATGCGTGCCAATAAAGGAAACCATGCGCTTGCTGACAGAAATGGGGGTGTACGCCAAGGTGGTGGATGCGGAAGGTTTCGGCAAGGCGGCCGCGCAATTGGGCATGACGACCTCAGCGGTGAGCAAACACGTCAGCCGGCTGGAAGCAGGCCTGGGGGTGAAGTTATTGCATCGCAGTACCCGAGCCATGAGCCTGACCGAAGCGGGGAGGGCGGTTTACGTCCAATGTGCCCTGCTGGCCCAGGCGGGAGAGGCCGCCGAGGCAGCGGCCGCCTGTCTGGTAACGATCCCGCGCGGCACCTTGCGGGTGAGCGCTTCGCCGGCCTACGCGCAACACCATCTGCTGCCATGCCTGCCCGACCTGATGGCGCGCCATCCGGAACTGAGGCTGGACATCGCCTTGCTCGACCGTTTCGTCGATCTGGCGGAGGAGGGCTTCGATGTGGTGCTGCGCCTTACCGACCAGCCGCCGGATACCCTGGCGGCGCGGCATCTCGGGCCGGTGCGTTTCGTCCTTTGCGCCGCGCCGGATTACCTGGCGTGCCATGAGGCACCGCTTCGGCCGGAGGATTTGTCGACCCACAACTGCATCCGTCAGGGACATCCGCTACTGCTGAGCGACTGGCGTTTTAGCGGGCCGGAGGGGGAAACCACGGTCCGGGTGGCGGGCAACGTGGTGGTGAACGGGAGCGAGGCGGTGCGGCAAAGCCTGCTTGCCGGCCTGGGCTGCGGCGTGGTACCGGATTTCGTGGTGGCCGAAGATCTGCGTGCCGGCAACCTGGCGAGCCTGCTGCCGGCGCATCGCCCCCTGGGCAATTTCAACAACCTCTACGCGCTTTATCTGCCCAGCCGCCAGGGCAACGCCAAGGTGCGGGCCTTCATCGACTGGCTGTTGGAACAACGATCCGGCGAAGCTTTTTCGATGGAAGCCCGTCACGTCATCGGCGTTCGCTGATTCGGTCAGAATACTGGGCCTGAACTCCGAACTTTCCTTCATTCCAACGAGGACCGACATGAACAACGTCATCACCTGGTTCGACATTCCCACCGCCGACTTCGAGCGGGGCATCCGCTTTTACGAAGCCGTGCTCGGTGTGACGCTGCACCGCCAGAGCATGGGCTCCATGCAGATGGCCGTGTTTCCATGCGCGGGCAATGCCGGGGTCAGCGGCGCGCTGGTCCATATGGCCGGAGGCCAGAATCCTGGGGGCAACGGTTGCGTGGTCTATTTCAACGGCGGCGAAGACCTCGACGTTCCGCTGGCGCGGGTGGAGGCGGCCGGCGGCGCGGTGATTGTGGCCAAGACCCTGATCAGGCCGGAGATCGGTTACTTCGCGATATTCCGCGACAGCGAAGGCAACAACGTCGGCCTGCATTCGCCGCATTGACCCGCATGGCCGTCATTGCGCGCTGTCCCTGGTGCGGCGGCGAGCCGTACTACGTGGCCTACCACGACACGGAATGGGGCGTGCCGCTGCACGACGAGCGCGCCCTGTTTGAATTCCTTGTTTTGGAAGGCGCCCAGGCGGGCCTGTCCTGGTCCACCATCCTGAAGAAGCGGGACGGTTACCGGCGCGCCTTCGACCACTTCGACGCCGAGCGCGTCGCCCGCTACGGCGAGGCCGACGTCGCGCGCCTGCTGGCCGATCCCGGCATCGTGCGCAACCGGTTGAAAGTGGCGTCCACCATCAGCAATGCCCGGGCCACCCTGAAAATCCGGGAACAATTCGGCGGCCTCGACGCCTATTTCTGGCGCTTCGTCGAAGGCCAGCCGATCCGCAATGCCTGGAAAGACCTGAGCCAGGTTCCCGCCAGCACGCCCCTTTCCGACCTGATCAGCCGCGACCTGAAGCAGCGCGGCTTCAAGTTCGTCGGCTCCACCATCGTCTACGCCCACATGCAGGCCACCGGCATGGT
>CAIXFP010000529.1 GCA_903918705.1 uncultured Pseudomonadota bacterium | reverse complement strand
TTCATTAAGCGCGTTTATAAACAGGCGGGACTGGACATCTACATAAGGCCGATCCGATTATTTGAGCTAGTATCAAGCGGCGCAGTGAGAATTTCGCGGCCAACCAGATACACTGAGAACATCGGCACCCATTGGCGTCACGTATTCAACATACGGAGCAATGTGTTATGACAAAAAACGATTCAACGATATATTTTCAGAAGCGCTGCAATAGCCCTAATGGCGACATCTCGATGTGGCTTTCGAGATTTTCAGACTTGCTCGTTGTGCACGGGCTCGACGAATTCTATCGAGCCGCACATGAAGAATCGAATCACTCGCCCGAGAAGGCCCTGTGTGACGATTGGCACTTCTTTCGACTTGGAGTAGAAGGTCTCAGCCATGAAAAGCTTAAGCGCGTTATAGCCTCGCTAAAGGGGCCATTCGCGCTGATCGAACGCCTCGGCGAGGAGTACCGACGCTGCGCCGAATCCATCGAAAAGGTAGAGGAGGAATGGCTGATCGCTAGCGAGCAGGTGAAGCAACAGTTGGCCGTTTGGGAGCCGTGGGCGGTCGAGGCCGAGATCAGATGGCGAAAGCGCTCGTTTCCATGGACTAATGTTTCTGGCTGTGACCAACTTCTGCTACTACAGGTCTCACTCACCATCCGAGGCGCGGGCGCAGAACTTGAATCGCCTCAACGACTAAAAGAGAACCTCTCATACTTTGAAGCACGGATCAAAGGCATCCGCGCAACCATTTCGGATGTATATCTCAATAGCAATTTGCCAGCGGCATCGAGCGTTTACTGCTTCGACATGACCCTTAATAACCTTATGAAACACCAAACGCAGTTCAACAAGCTATTGAACCAGAAAACCGAAATACTTGAAAAGCTCAATTTGGCAAGGGACGAGTATTGGACTAAGAAGACACCACTCGCAATGCTATTGGATCAGTTGCCAGATACGGCCCAACGGGCGCTCTTTCGCATCTGCCGTCCCGATTTGCACGAGTCCTCCGTCGTCTAGAAATTCGAATCACAATGACAATGCAAGCCAGTCACACAGCCCATATTACGATCTTCCAGTATAAGCACTATAAGCGTCACGCATTGAATGTTCTACATACCTAAGCATCAAAGAGCTGCAGTATGGTTTATGCTGACCAAGAACCCCGCCTTTGAATACATTTCATCCCTGAGAAATATACGCAAAGCGTTCGTACGACTGGCGTATCGCTTATTCGCTGACAGGTTGCTGACACCCCGAGCCACAGAAGAAAACCTGCACATTGTTGTGCCACGGTGGGATGCCAAGCTAGGAGACTCGATTGTTTCGTCCTTCTTCTTTCGCGAGGCTCGCAGACTCTATGCCCGGGTGACCGTGTTGACGGTCGCCGAGCTTGCCCAGATGCATGCACTCGATTTTGCCGTGGATCAGGTTCTAATCACCAATGCTAATCCCGGAGTTCGTGAGCTCCGCCGACTGGCGCGCCAGCTTGGGCGGGTCAATGCAGTGGTACATCTAGTCGAGAGGATACAGCCTGCGGAAATCCTTTTCCTGAGACTGCTGCGTCCGACTCGGGTGTACTCGTTCGATGACTGTTTACGCTGCGTCAATCGCAAGTTCGGTGCAGCGACAGTCGGTCTCGATATGGCCGAGTGCTACCGGCGAGTTCTCATAGATCTAGGCGCAAGCGTGGTGGATAAGAAATACATCGTCCCCCTTCCTGAGACGCAGCCAAACCCTGCCCTAGCTCCACACCTCCTGTTCAACCCCTATGCCAGCCGACAAGACAAAAGCTTGGCCTTCGACCGATCAGTGAGCGTGCTGCGTGCCATAGCCGATGCTTATCCAACCTTGTCTATTGGCATTCTGTGTAGCCCTGAGACCTATGAGAATGCGTTACACATAGAAGTCTCCGTGGCGCGGAAAAACATTCGTGTAATCCATGGCCTGGTATCGCCCAAGGACGTTGCAGGGGTTATCAACCAAGCGCAAGCCGTGGTCACTGTCGATACGGCAATCGTGCACATGGCAGTTGGTTTGGACACAAGACTGGTGGCCATTTACCCCGCCATGGATAAACAAGCCAACCCATGGCTACCTCCCCTGTCCCCGTTGACCCGTGTGGTCTACAGCCAGCAACCCACTGGCCTATATCGGCGCACCGGCAAAAAGGACATGAATACATTCTCGATTGAGGCGCTGCTCAACAACCTCAAAGAGCTTCTAGCCACGGCACCTGAGCCGGATTGCATCCTCTCTCTCAGAGCAAGGATCGTACCTGGCCTAGGTGTTGCGCAGAGAAATCTCGCACGCCAGTTACCGCTAATCAGCCAGGAATTCCCCGAGGTCGCCGATTGTCATCCAGGGACCATAAATTTGGTATTCGAATCCGCAATGGAAGTGACGCAGCCCGACCACCGCACCGTTCCGCTTGCTTGGACCCCAAGCGGACGAACGACCGAAGTATTCGATCTAGTGCGTGCTGAGCTCGAATTCGACCAGTTACCAGCGCGCGTACCCGCATGGCTGTATGTTGCCCATGGGTCTCCTCACCGCTGCACGCCGAGTGTTCATGAGGTGATTACCCGGAAGATAAACCTTAGCACTAACCGTGAGTGCCGACTTCATATACGCGCTAGTACCGTATCGCTGGCGCCATGTTCAGATCAACAAATGGCGTCCATAAGCTGCTCACTCTCGCCCAGCCAATAGCCAGGGTCCGCCTCAATGTGCAGGAACAACTTGGCCAGCAGAGTGCCGCCAGAGAGAAACTCCTCAACTGACTCCATGCGCTTGGCTGTACGGCGAAAGTAAGTATTGTAGAGCTTCAGCATAGTCACATCTGTCAGCAGGAATTCCTCAACGCTCACGTCCTGACGACGCATCACCTCACAACTGGCGAAGTTGTACCGGGGGCAGTAGCCGGGGTTGATGACATCTCCTGCAATAGGTACAAGGGCGCCATCAGCCTGCGCAACGATGTCCTTGATATGGCCCGGATTGCCCCAGGCATGAGCACCTCCATCCAGACCCGCAGCTAGCGCACTGGCGAGTAAGGGGTTACCCGGTTGTGAAGCGAACATACATTCACTATGCCAATGCAGCTTACGGCTTAGGCCCGTCGGAAACAGCGCATTGGTCGGGTCTCGAAAGAACAGTGTGTCAGCATCTACCCATGCACCTCCAAATCGATGGACAAAGTCCATACGAATGAAGTCGCTTTTGGCCACTATAGCCTCAACCCCTTCTGAAAGGGTGAAGGGCAGCGGTTCAAATTCCCACGTTTTGCCAAGAATGCGCGGATCAATCAGGTCCTGTACCGTTTGTGGTGTAAGCAAGGAGAAGCGTTCACCCAAGGCCCGGCGCATTGAAACCAATGCCAGCGCGATATAGGCTGGCATGTCCTGCCCAATGGGGTTTTCCCAATAGCTCACATAGCACACGGAAGCGCAGGCAGATCTGTTCACTGAAAAATTGCCCTGCCATCAGAATTCAGCAACCCGAACTCGGTTAGATAGGCCCTTAGCATCATCAAGGACGGCGTACATTGCTCTTGACCGAGGAACTCGTTACCCAAAGCAGACTTGTACAGCCTCAGCCATGTCAGCGCCGGCACCTTGGGTAGGAAAGCTGCGAACGTCTCCCTGTTTCCTTCTCCGAATAGTAAGCGCAGTGTACGTAGGATGGGTTGGTAATCGGGCGAAGACAACAGACTAGCAACGGTATCATCCAGCATCTTCCCGACCGCCATGCCATTTAGACGTTCCTCAACTGAGGCATCGCTTAGCGCCACACGCGGGTCAATCGCCACTAGATAGAGCGCTCGGAACGACTTGGCACCACTGCGCATGGACTCAAAAAGCACTTTGTCTGCAGTCGCGCCGGTGACCAATACATCGTCACCAAAAATCACATGCACACCACCCCAGCGGTAGAAGTTTTCGGCAGGTATGACATGGTCCTGCATTAGATTGACTCGCTCGCGCTCCTCAATGCTAAGGATGGCATAGTCTTCACAGGGCGGTGCGATCCTGGGAAGCTTAACGTTGATGATCGTTGGCCACGCCATATACGCCAGTTTGACGTTGACTTCCTCGACTACGATCTCATAGAGCACGTTTGCCGTGGAGGGTACGTTGCGCCAACCTGTGGTCATCATCACCACGTTGTCGCCGCACGCCTTGGCGTTTCGGAACAAGTTAGACCATTGAGAGTCCGGCCTATCCAACTCGTCGCACAGGTAGTCGATCAGTTCTCGTGCGAGAAAGTGGATATCACTCACCCCACCGTACTTGGCACGGCTGTAGATCTCGGTCAGTGTCGATGCTTCCACACCGGTGACCATGTCACGAAAGAGCCCCGACTTGTCGGGTGTCAGATAGTTCAGAGCGTTGCCTCCGAGAGTCGCGACATAGTCGGCAATGCTGATCAAATCGCGGGTAAAAAGATCCGCTGCGAACGCTCGCAATCCGGCTTTTACATGATCAACATGGATTCGAGCAGTAGCTTGGCGAAACATTGATAATTGGGAATCGACCGGCTCCTTAAGTACCTCAGTCCACGGCATTGCGTTATCAGGAGGCATCATGGTCAAGACCGTGTAAATCTGAGTCCGGTCACTGATTGCAATGGCACTCGCTGTCTGGATGGTCAAGCAGCGTGATGTAGGCGGGGAGGCCCCCTCGGGGAACTTGAACAAACGGACCCTTCGGGGGAGTCTCTGGTTACCAAGCCAAGAGACCTATTCAAGTGTGCCATGCCCTTCAACAAGACCCCAGGTTTTACCTATTACTGCTACGCATTGACGACGAACTGTCGAGCGAAGTGCGTTTGCGTGGTTGCGCCTGCGGTGGCGTCCTGCACCGTGCCAACTATCCAAGGAAGCCGCGCGCCTGCTTGAGCGAGGTGCGTGCTGACTTTGAGTCGCGCTTCAGCTTTTGCTGCAACCGGTGCCGTCGGCGGACCACCTCGATGTCGGTACGCTTCCTAGGTCGGCGCGTCTATCTGTCCCTGGCGGTGGTGTTGTCCTCTGCCCGGCATGCCGGGCAGAGGACAACGGCGGCGCGGCTTGCCAGCGAGCTGAACATTCCCGTGCGAACCCTGCAACGCTGGCGCCAATGGTGGGGTGAACAGTTCCCACTGACCCCGTTGTGGCAGGCCGCCTGCGCGCGCTTCATGCCGCCGGTTGACACCGCCTTGTTTCCCGCCAGCCTGCTCGAACGCTTCGCCGGTGACGCCGCGGAAGCGTTGCTGCGCCTCCTGATCTTCCTGAGCCCGCTCACCGTCAGGCCGGCCACGTTGAACGAGGGCCGCTGATCACCCGCAGAGGATGCAGATAGGCGACAACGCCCAGGCTCACTAGCCTTCCCTCCCGGTTGTGGCGCCACCGGCGCTGCCGTTCCGGGAGACCTTCTTGAGACCAGTTACCGATCCCCTTCAGCGCGATCGTTGGGCACGTTTGCGCTTTTCGATCGTCGGCCCCCTGTTGGCCGCTCCACCCGCCACCGGCGAGTTGTATACCGCACTGAGCAGCCTCGCCGCCAAGACCTGGCGGCATCCCACCACCGGTCTGGACGTCCGCTTCGGTGTCTCGACCCTGGAGCGCTGGTACTACGCCGCCCGCCGCGCCGCCGATCCGGTGGCGGCGTTGAAGAACCGGCGGCGTGCCGACATCGGGCAATTCCCCAGCCTCTCGCCCACCGCCATCGCCCGCCTGGAGACCCAGTACCGCGAGCATCCCGGCTGGACTGCTCAACTCCATTTCGACAACCTCCGCGCCACCCTGGCCGGCGGCGATTCGCCCCTGGCGTCCTACCCTACCGTGCGCCGCTATCTCAAGGCGCAGGGCATGTTCCGCCAGGCTCGCCCGAAACGCGCGAGCGACGGTGCACTGCTGGCCCGCGATCGGCTCGAACGCCTGGAGGTCCGCAGTTTCGAGGTCGACCACGTCTCGGCGCTCTGGCATCTCGATTTCCATCACGGCGCGCGCAAGGTGCTCACCCGCGCCGGAACCTGGGCCAAGCCGATGCTGCTCGGGGTCATCGACGATCGCTCGCGTCTGGTCTGCCACCTGCAGTGGTATCTCGACGAAACCGCCGAGAGTCTCATTCATGGGCTCTGCCAGGCTTTCATGAAACGCGGCCTGCCCCGCGCCTTGATGACCGACAACGGTGCAGCCATGCTGGCGGAGGAAACCGTGTCGGGCCTGGCGACCTTGGGTGTCGTGCATCAGACCACCCTGCCGTATTCCCCGTACCAGAATGCCAAGCAGGAGTCGTTCTGGGGCCGGGTCGAAGGGCGGTTGATGGCCATGCTCGAAGGTGAGGAATCCCTCACCCTCGACCTGCTCAATCAGGCCACCCAAGCCTGGGTCGAACAGGAATACCACCGTACGCCCCATTCCGAACTCGGCACCACCCCGCTGGCCCGTTACCTGGCCGGCCCCAATGTCCGCCGCGAGTGCCCAGAGACCGCGACGCTGGCCGCCGCGTTCCGCATCGAGGTGGCACGCCGCCAGCGCCGCTCCGACGGCACCGTGAGTCTGGAAGGCGCGCGCTTCGAGATCCCCGCCATCTATCGCCACCTGGGCGTGGTGCACCTGCGCTATGCCCGCTGGGATCTGGCCCGGGTCGATCTGGTCGATGCCCGCAGCGGGGCCGTGCTTTGCCCGGTCAGGCCACTGGACAAGTCCGCCAACGCCGACGGCCAGCGCCGGGCACTCACGCCAGCCGCGGATCGCTCGCCGTTGCCGCCTTCCGGCATGGCGCCCCTGCTGAAACAACTGCTCACCGACTACGCCGCAACCGGCTTGCCGCCCGCCTATTTGCCCACCGATCGCTTGCCCGCGGCGGCTTCAACCCCCAACCAGGAACCCGCATGAACCAGAAACTCCTTGCCCTGTATGGGCTGAAGTGGAATCCCTTCTCCCCCGAGTTGCCCACCGAGGTGGTCTATGTGCCGCCCCGGATCGAGAACTTCTGCTGGCGCATCGAGCACGCCCAGATTCGCGAAGGCGGCTTCGCCATGATTCACGGCGATCCCGGCACGGGCAAGAGCGTGGCCTTGCGCCTGCTCGCCGAGCGTCTGGCGCGGCTGCCGGATGTCACCGTCGGCGCGATCA
>CAIXFP010000528.1 GCA_903918705.1 uncultured Pseudomonadota bacterium | reverse complement strand
CCTCAATAAGGAATCGCACCATGAGTCTGCAAACCCAAATCCAGAGCTTCGTCCTTCGCGCCGCGCAGGAATTCAACACCGTCTACGCCAAGATCGGCTCGCTGGCCTCCCTGTCCACCACCGACAAATCCAGCCTGGTGTCGGCCATCAACGAGCTGAAGAGCGCGGTCAACGCCTCCACCAGCGTCAATGACAGCGCCATCACCACGACCACCACCTACTCGTCTTCGAAGATCGTCGGCCTGCTCGACGCGCTGAAGTCCGAGATCCTGGGTGGCGCCGATGCGGCCTACGACACCCTGCTGGAAATCCAGCAAGCCATCCAGACCGGTGAGACCGCCGCTTCCGCCCTGCTG
Organism: uncultured Pseudomonadota bacterium; assembly: GCA_903918705.1. Taxonomy (GTDB): domain Bacteria; phylum Pseudomonadota; class Gammaproteobacteria; order Burkholderiales; family Thiobacillaceae; genus PFJX01. The sequence continues at coordinate 11,260 of CAIXFP010000528.1, read as the reverse complement.
GAGGCCGTCAACAAGCGCGTCCGCTACGACGCCGCCCAGGCCCTGACCGCGCCTGAGCAGGCCCAGGCCCGCAGCAACATCGGCGCGGTGGCCGCCAGCGACGTGGGCGACACCAACTTCAACTTCGTCGCCGCCTTCGAGGCCGCCCTGGCCTAAGCCCCCTGCCCGGCATCCTGCCTTCGGGCCGGGGCCGGGCTCCCCATTGCTTGATCCTCAATTCCTGATCGAGGACCCTCATGAGCACACTCGACACCCAACTCGGCACGGTGCGCGACTGGATTACCCAGTTACGTCTGGGCAATGCCAATCCGGCCCCCCTCGTCCAGGCCGCCAACCGGCAGTCCCTGGACATCGGCCCGGGCGAAACCCTGGAGATCGCCCATGCCGGCGATCCCGATTACCTGCGCCTGGTCTCCCTCGTCGAACAGATCTTCGATCCAGGCGCCAACCTGATTCCGGTGATGACGGCGGCGAGTTCCCCGCTGTGCACCATCTCCGCCTCCTCGAATTACAGCGGGGCTGAAGGTGCCTGGCTCGCCGCTGACGGCCTGGCTTCCACGCACTGGTCCATCGGCGCCGGCCAGAGCGCCGGCTGGTGGCGCTGCGACTTCCCGCCCCCCCGGAATGCAGTGGCCTACGCCATGACGGCGCGTAGCAACTACGGCGACGGCAGCCCCAAGAACTGGACCCTGCGCGGCTCCAACGATGGCGTGCACTGGACCGTACTGGATACCCAGGTCGGTGTGGCCTGGACCAACTCGCAGCGCCGGCAGTTCAGCCTGGCCCAGCCAGCCAGCTTCACTTGGTGGGAGATCAACATCACGGCCAGCGGCCGGCCCGACTATGCCTCCCCGCTGGCGTTGGCCGAAGTGCAACTCTACGCACCGGCCACGCAACGCTTCCTGGTGCCGGCAGCCACGGACTACCAGATCGAGTACCTGGCGGACCGCACCCGCATCAAGCGCCTGGCCGCCGAGCGCCGGCAACTCATGGCCTTGGTGCGCCTGTGATGTTGACCCTGGCGCAGCACATTGCCGCTCTCGCCACCCGCATCGGCCAGGAACTCAAGGCCCGGGTGACCCCCGCGCATCCGGGCCTGGCCCGCGCCTGGGCGAGCTTTGGCTGGCAACCCCACAAGGCCGGCGGCCACGTCGTGATCCACGCCGGGCACAACGTGAGGAAGGTCCTACGCCTGGCCCCCGGCAAGTACCGGGTGGTCTTCGAGGACCCGATGCCCGACGAGTACTACTGCTGGCTCGCTTTCGCCCGCAACGGCGACAAGTCCATGAAGATGGCCGCCGCCCGGGTGAGTTGCGACGACAAGACGGTCGACGACGTGGAACTGGTCTGCGCCACCCCCTCCGGCACCCTGGCCGATTCCGGCGAGATCAACGTGGTGGTGTACCGCTGATGCCCTACACCCAGGAACAACTCGACGCCCTGCAGGCCGCCCTGGCCAAGGGGGAGAAGCGCGTCACCTTCGCCGACAAGACCGTGGAATACCGCACGGTGGAGGAACTCCGGGTGGCGATCCGCGAGGTGCAGGCCGACCTCTACCGCCAGTCGGTAGACACCGGCCTTTGGCCCCCGGCGCCCCGGCAGATCCGGGTCACCACCAGCAAGGGGTTCTGATGGCCTGGTTCGCCAATCTCAAACGTCGCCTGCTCGGTGGCACCCCCACCTATGACGGCGCGGGGATGGGGCGCCGGACCCTGGCCTGGGCGGTCTCGAATCCTGGTGCGGTGGCGGCCCTCGCCCATTCCCAAGACGCCCTCCGGGCCAGGAGCCGTGATCTGGTGCGCCGCAATGCCTGGGCCGCCGCCGGCATCGAGGCCTTTGTCGCCAATGCGATCGGCACCGGCATCAAGCCCCAGAGCATGATCCGGGACCCCGCCACCCGCGAAGCCGTCCAGCGTCTCTGGTGGGACTGGTGTGAGGAGGCCGATGCGACCGGGCTTACCGGCTTCTGCCAGGGTTGCATGCCGGTGGGCTCGCCGTAGCGGGGGGCGATGACTGTGGGCAGGCGGTAACGCAGGCGTCCGGCCTGCCAGCGCAGGGTTTCGCCATAGCGCAAGCGGACCACCACGTCCTCGCCCGGCTTCAGGTTGCCAAGGGTAGTGGTGTAGAGGCCGTCACGCAGTTTCTGCAGGCGGAAGGCGGCATCGCCCTGTTCCACCGCCTGTTCATATTTCGCTTCCGCCTCGCGGCGAGGCATGACTCGGCCATGGTAGGGGCGGCCGCCCAGGGTGGCCTCGAAGTCCAGCAGGACGCCGTCTACCGGCAGCGGGAAGGTGTAGGCCACTTCCAGGTTGGCGGACGTGTCGTTGCGGTAGCGCTGGATGAGGCTGGTCTCGGCGATCAGGCCGAGGATGCGGGCGTCTACCTCGACACCGCGCAGGGCGACGACCTTGCCGTCACGGGTCACCAGGCCGACTGGTTCATTCATGTTCCTCTCCCTTTTGAATCTGTGAGTAAGCGGCCATGACGGCCCGGAATAGGGCGCGCACTTGCTCGGGCGCAAGGCTAGCCTGGCCGGGTTCGATGGTGAGTTCGACGCCAGGGGCCACCAGCAGATGGCTCCAGACCTCCACGCTGCCCGCCGCGCGGGCTTTGAGCGGCGGCGCGTCGGGATCGGGTGCCGCCAGCAGTTCGCGAATGCGTTCCAGCGACAAGCCGGCGTCCTGCCATTTACGGATGGCGAGGAGTTGCTCCAGGTGGCGGGTCAGGTACTTCGCACCCCGGTTCAGTCCCTCCGGCCGGTCGACCAGGCCGATCTGCATGTAGTAGCGAATCGTCCGCTTGGGCAGGTCGACCAGGGTGCAGAGTTCGTCGAGGGTGTAGGTGCGATCGGGGGTCATATGTTGACTCGTATACGACACCACTATATGACACTAGTGCTGATATGTACAACCTTGTTTCACCAAGTTGCATTTCATGTCCGGGCAGCGGCGCCCAGACCTATCCTGCTCGTGCTAAATCCAAAGCCTTGAGACAGGACAGCAAACCCACTCAATAGTTGTCTGCCGCCATCCGAATGGTCTCGGCTACCGCCGTCCGCAACTCGACCGGTTCCAGCACTTCCACATGGTGCCCGTGACGCAAGATGTCCATCATCAACTCGGTCGGTTCGGCGTAGGGGACTTCCAGGACATAGCGGCCATCCGGCGCCAGTCGGCCGACTTGCATGGGATGCCATTCCTCATCCGCTACCCATCGGCTTGCGGCGATGGAGAAGCGCAGCACGGCATGCTTGTCCGGCATGCCGCCATAGATGCCGTAACTTCCGCCGAACACGGCATCGAGCTGTTCCGCCGCCACGGCCTTGGCCGTTGTGTCGAGCAGATCGACCGCTTCCAGTGCATCCACGGAGAAGCGACGCAGGTCGTCGCGGACGTGGCACCAGGCCTCGAGATACCAGTTGTTGCGGTAGAAGGTGAGCCGCTGCGGCGACAGTTCCCGCTCGGAATGGGTGTCCTCACTGCGACTGTAGTGGCGGACGTGTATCCGTCGTCGTGCCAGGGTGGCGCGTGAAACTGCCGCAAAGTAGGCCGGGTTCTTGCGGCGCATGCCGATGCGGGCAAGTCGAATGCGACTGGCGATTTCGTCGAAGGCGTGACCGTCCTTGCAGACGATGGCTTCCAGGCGTGACAGCAGCGGCGCGATATGGGGAGCCAGCAGGCCTGGCTCCAGTTCCGTCAGCAACTGGTGCATGGTCAGCAAGGCATGTGTTTCGTCGCCGCTGAACCACAGTCCCGGCAACTCATACTTGGGGCCGATGTTGGGCGTGGCGAACCGGTAGCCCCCCGCGTCCCGATCGAACACGATGGGCGCGTTGAAACGATCCTTCAGGTAGGCCAGATCGCGCTTCAGCGTCGCCCAGGAAACCTGCAGTTCCTCCAGCAAGGCCTCCCGGCTCAGGATGCCACGCGCGGCGAGCAACTGGTCGATGCGGTAGAAGCGTTCAGTGCGGTTCACGGTTATTCCTTTGCCTGTAGCCGGTCCCAATCCAGGTCGTAGCGCGCCAGGTACTTGCGCAACCGGTCGGAGTCGTTGACCGTGCCACGCCGCGCCCGCGAGGCGGCGAACAGCTTGCGCCCGGCCTCGGCCAGGCTGACGCATTGCCGGCAGACGGCGACCACCCGCTCCAGTTGCATCCGGTCGAACAGATCCATGCCGTCCAGGACCTCGCCGGGCAGCAGTCCGTCCAGGTCCGAATCTGGCGCCGCCATGCCGGTCTGCCATGCGGCATCCAGCCTGCCGACCTCCGTCTTCACGTCTACGGCGCTGATCCGCCCGCCCGCGGCCAGGGTCGCCATACGGGTCACGCTGGCATTGAGGTCGCGGAAGTTGCCCGGCCACGGGGCCGCTGGCGAGATGGCATAGGCCAGGTAGCGCTCGCGCGCATCCCGGTTGAACGACACCAGCCTCCCTTCGCGGGCGGCGAACTTGGCCAGCTCGTGCTCGAGGTTGGGCTCGATGTCCTGGATTCGCTCGCGCAGGCTGGGCAGCGCGAAATGCCAGAGGTTGATGCGGGCAAACAGGTCGTCGCGGAAGCGGCCGGCCTTCACTTCCTCGCGCAGGTCGCGGTTGGTGCCGGCGATCAACTGGAAGCGGCTCTCCACGTCGCGGTCGGAACCCACGGGGTAGAAGCGCCCCTTCTCGATGGCGGTGAGCAGCATCGCCTGCTCCTCGACGCCCAGTTCGCCGATCTCGTCCAGGAACAACACGCCGCCGTCCGCCCGCTTCAGCAACCCCGGCCGGTCCGTCACCGCGCCGGTGAAGGCGCCCTTGCGATGGCCGAACAGGGTGGACATGGCCGCGTCGCCGCGCAGGGTGGCGCAGTTCACCGGCACGAACTCGCCTTCCACCTGGTGCCGCTGCCGTTTCAGTTCGTAGATGCGGGTGGCCAGGATGGTCTTGCCCGCCCCGGTCGGGCCGGTCAGCAGCAACGGGTGGCGGGAGGCGATGGCCACCTGCTCGATCTCCTCGATCATCCGGTTGAACGCCGCATTGCGCGTGGGGATGCCCGACTTCAGGAACCACTGTCCCTCCGCCTGGCGCTGTTCGAAGCGCCGCGCCAGCCGGTCGTACTTGGCCAGGTCCAGGTCGATGGCCCGCCAACCGCCCTCGGCACCCTGGCCATAGGTGCCCGCCGGGTAGCTCTGCAGCATGCGCCCCGGGAGGATGCGCGCCTCGGTGAGCAGGAACAGGCAGATGCGCATGACGTGGGTGCCGGCCGACATGTGCGCGTAGTAGGCCGCGGCCTCGGGGTCGAACGGAAAGTCCGCCAGCACGTCGTGCAGGTAGGCGTAGACCTCCTCGAAATCCCAGGCATCCCGGAAGGTGTTCACGCGCACATCGATTTCGGTCAAGGGCGATGCGGCCTGCATGTCGGCGACGGTGAGCTTCGCCTGTTCCACGAAGGGGCTCTGCACCAGCAGGACGAATTTAGTGATGGGGAAATCGGCGTGGCCGACCAGGGACACGGTCGGCCGCCAGCGTTGCAGCCGGGTTGCCGGATCACCGCCATCCCAATCCGGATCGAACAGGCCGAAGACGATGTTGGACTTCATGGCACGATAAATCCCGAGATAAAGCGATACAAAATTCTAGTCCTGGCCGGAAGCAGCCGGAGAGAGAGTTCCTCGGCGACCAACAAAAACCATTATCTATCAACGGGATTGCACTGTCTGACCGAGTTGGCACGGTTCCCGCAATAGCCCGTTCATGAAAGCACACGAATTCGAAGCGATCTTTCGCCGGCGCAGCCTGCGTTCGCCTACGCAGACGGATAGCAGGAACGACGGCTACGGGATCCTGATCCGCCTCTGGTGCCTGCGCATGCTGGTGAGCCTGGGCGCCGGGCTACGCCTGGCCGACCCCGACCAGCTTGCCGACCTGGACGCACAGGTGCGGGGTTTGCTGGGGCTGGACGAGTGGCTCAAGCAACGCTTTGGCGACGAGACGCCAACCGCGCAGGAACTGCAGCGGGAGTTGCCGGCGCAACTGCGGCGCTGCCTGGCCGACGCGGAAGCCGAGGCCGACCGGGCCTGCCTGCCCGCGGCCCTGCACGACAACCTGCTGCGCCTGGGCGAACTGATCGGCTATGAACCCATCGATGCCGCGCTGCTTGCCTTCCGGGTGTTGCTGTATGGCGACGACCGGCTCAACACCTGCTCCTGGCTGCTGGGCCCCCTGAGCGTGGATCAGGCCATGGTCAGCCTGTCGCGCATCCTCGCCTTGCCCGAATCCGCGGTGCGCCAGGCCCTGGCCATGCATTCGACCCTGGGCCAATCCGGCCTGCTGACCCTGGAGCGCAGCGAGGGCAACTACCTCATCGCCTGCCTGGGCCTGGTGTCCTATGGCTTCCCGCGCCGCATGCTGGCGGCGCAGGAGGAGATCATCAACCTGTTCAGCGATGCCATCGTGCCCTGCTCACCGCCCTTGCTGCGGCTGTCCGACTACGACCACATCCGCCCCGACCTGGACTTGCTGCGTCCCTATCTGCGGTGTTCCCTTGCGGATGCGCGGGTGGGCGTCAACGTCCTGGTGCATGGCGCGCCCGGCACCGGCAAGAGCCAGCTCGCGCGCGTCCTGGCGGCGGACCTGGGCTGCGCCCTGTACGACGTGTCCTGCGAGGACGAGAACGGTGAGCCCGGCTCCGGGCTGCAGCGCCTACGCGCTCTGTTCGCCGCGCAACGCCTGGTCGGCCGCAAGCAGGCGCTGCTCCTGTTCGATGAGGTCGAGGACGTGTTCCACGACGGCGACGGGGCCGAAGGCCAGAAGAGCACGGCGCAGTTACGCAAGGCCTGGATGAACCGCCTGCTGGAACAGAACGCCGTGCCGACGATCTGGATCACGAATCGCGCCGACGGCCTCGATCCCGCCTACATCCGCCGCTTCGACCTGGTGCTGGAAGTGCCGGTGCCGCCGCGCGCCCAGCGCGAACGCCTGGTGCGCGACCTGGCCGGCGGGCTCGTCGACGAACCCACGGTGAGCCGCCTGGCGGCCGTGGAACAACTCGCGCCGGCGGTCCTCACACGCGCGGCCGCGGTCCTGCGCGGCGTCGGCGAAGCGGTGCCCGCCCCGGCCCGGCCCGCCGCGTTGGCGCGGCTGGTCGAATGCACCCTGACGGCCCAGGGCTATCCGGGACTGCCGGCGCCGGCCTGGGCAGCGCTGGCGGAGGATTACGACCCGACCCTGGCCAACTGCGGCGTCGACCTTGATGCCCTGGCCGACGGCCTCGCCCGCACGCGCGGCGGGCGTTTGTGCCTGTTCGGGCTGCCCGGCACCGGCAAGACCGCCTTCGGACGCTGGCTGGCCCGACGCCTCGACGCCCCACTGCATGTGCGCGCGGTCTCCGACCTCGTCTCCGCCTATCTCGGCGAAACGGAGAAGGCCATCGCCCTCGCCTTCCGCGAAGCCGAGCAGGCGGGGGCGGTGCTGCTGATCGACGAGGTGGACAGCTTCCTGCGCGATCGCCAGGGCGCCCAACGCAGTTGGGAAGTCACCCAGGTCAACGAGATGCTGACCCGCATGGAGCGCTTTCCCGGGGTGTTCATCGCCACCACCAATCTAATGCGCGACCTCGACCCGGCCGCCCTGCGCCGTTTCGATCTCAAGCTGCGCTTCGACTGGCTACGCCCGGCCCAGGCCGAAGCCATGCTGAACGAAACCTGCGCCAGCCTGGGCCTGCCCGCGCCGGACGCAGCCGTTCAGGCGCGCCTGGCACGGTTGCCGAACCTCGCACCCGGCGACTTTGCCGCCGCCGCGCGGCAACACCGTTTCCGTTCTTTCGCCGACGCGTGCGACCTGCTGGCCGTCCTGGAGGCCGAATGCCGGTTGAAACCGGAGGGCGGGGAGCGGCCGATCGGCTTTGTCTGATACATCGAATAGATAAACGGATAGATGGCTAGACAACCATATCGCAGTTAACTGGCGATGTTCCGCCCCTGGGTCGAGTGATTCGCTTGTAATCGTAATAAATACAGTCAGTTATGTAGATCTCTCCGACCTGGCACGCCTCCTGCAATAGCTTATTCATGAAAACACCGTCCAAACCGATCCCTCCCGCCGGCAAGCCCAACGTGCGGCAGCCCCTCTACCGCCCCCAGGTGGTGGAACTGGCCCGCCATCGCGGCGAGAAGCACCGGCCAGCCCAGGCGCAACTGCAATCCATGGCAAAGGAATGACATGAAAACCCCGAGCAAGAGCGGTATGAAGAACGAGCGGGACCTGATCGAGGAAGTCGGCAAGAAAGCGGGCAAGGACTTCCGGCTGTCGCAGCAGAGCAAGCGCCTGATCGTGGCGGAAACCGCCCGACACCGGCGCGCGTGCCTGAAGGCATGGCTGGTCGGCGCGGAGATCGATCGCCAGAAGCACCGGCAGCAACGCCCCCGGAGCGAGCGGAACGAATGAGGCGACGGGCGCAGTCTTTGCGCCCGGTAATGGTCATCCTGCCATGAGAGACAAGGAGAACAGACATGGCGAACAAGCAAGTATTCACGAGCACGCGCGGCCGGCTGATCCCCGCCGCCGATGCCCGCAACGAAGTGGGAGGCGCGGCCTACGCCCTGCCGGCCAAGGCACGCCTGGCGCAATACCTGATGACGGGCTGCCTGAACGGCACCTTCTACGCGGACGCCGAGACGCAACTCGACGCCATCCTGTCCCTGGCCGAGGAAGTCGAGCCGGATTACCTGGCCCGCGCGGCGGTGTACGCCCGCACCCGCGGCTACATGAAGGATGCGCCGGCGCTGATCGCGGCAGTGTTAACGCGCAAGGATGGCGCGCTGGCGAAAGCGGTGTTCGAGAAGGTGATCGACAACGGCAGGATGCTGCGCACCTACGTGCAGATCCTGCGTTCCGGCACGACCGGTCGCAAATCCCTGGGCACCGCGCCGAAACGCCTGGTGCAGGGCTGGCTGGAACGCGCGTCCGACCTGCAGTTGCTCAACGCCTCGGTGGGCCAGGCGCCGTCGCTGGCCGATGTCGTGAAGATGGTGCACCCGAAACCCGCTGACGCGAGGCGTGATGCCTTCTATGCCTGGTTGATCGGCAAGCCGGTCGAGACGTCCAAGTTGCCGGAAATCGTGCAGGTGTTCGAGCGCTACAAACGCGGCGAGGGAGAGATGCCGCAGGTCGACTTCCGGCTGCTGTCCGGACTTCCCCTGAGCGAGTTGCAATGGGTACGGATCGCTGACCATGCACCCTGGCAGATGACGCGCATGAACCTCAACACCTTTGCCCGGCATGGCGTGTTCGCCGGCGAGGGGAGCCAGGAACGGGCTGCCCGGATCGCGACGCGACTGCGCGATCCGGAAGCCATCCGCAAGGCGCGGGCCTACCCGTACCAGTTGCTGGCCGCCTGGCTGCATACCGGCCAGGAGATTCCGGGGGTGATCCGCGAGGCATTGCAGGAGGCACTGGAAACGTCTCTGGCCAACCTGCCGGTCCTGGCCGGCCAAGTTCATGTCCTGGTCGACGTATCGGGCTCGATGAACAGTCCCGTCACCGGCGTGCGCCAGGGTGCTACCACCCGCATGACCTGCGTGCAGGTGGCGGGGCTGCTGGCGGCGGCGGTCCTGCGCGGCAACCCGCTCGCCCAGGTGATCGCCTTCAACACGAGCGCCTGGAAGGTCGGCCTGAACCCGCGCGATGCGCTGGTCACCAACGCCGACAAGCTGGCGCGCCTGCTGGATGGTGGCACAGCGGTCTCGACCGGGCTGGCGTTGCTGAATGGCGAACAGGCCCGGGGCGACCTGGTCGTGATCGTCTCGGACAACCAGTCCTGGGCGGACACGGCCCAGCGCGGCACGGCGACGATGCTGGCGTGGGAGGCCTTCAAGGTCCGCAACCCGAACGCCCGCCTGGCCTGCCTCGATCTGCAGCCCTATGGCACGGTGCAAGCCGCGCCCCGGCCGGACGTGCTGCACGTCGGCGGCTTCTCGGACGCGGTGTTCGACGTGCTCGCCAGTTTCGCCAGCGGGCAGATGGACAGTGACTATTGGGTCAAGGAGATTGAACGAACGGAAATTTGAGTTTCGCCAGCGGCGGCGAATGCTGACGGGTCTACATCACTGTAAATGAAACGTAACTCGCCTCACCTCGTCGCCACCGCTGGCCCCTTTTCGGGCGAATGCGGTTTCGATTACATGCGCCAAGCAGTGCCGACAGGCAGGCTTGCTCGCCTGCCGGGTGGGGCAACCCACTTGGGGCCGTCGGTAAAGGCCCCGCATCGGAACCATTTTGTCGCCCCCCTTTTTCGCGACGAATGCGGTTGGCAGTACATGGCTAGCTTGGGCGGGGCCGCGACCCGCCAGCCGGGGCAACCTGGACAGCGCCGTGCGAGTAACACGGAGTGCGGAAAACCTGCCAACCCTCTTGTCGTCGCACCATTTTTCAGGCGCAGCATTTGAGCCTGTGACCGCGTAATGTGGTTTCACCGCGAATGCCGCCGGCATTACATAACCTGTGTGTCGAGGGTTCGAATCCCTCCATCCTTTGCGGGATGTAGCTCAGTTGGTAGAGCAACGGGGGCGCAAGCCCATGTCGGCATTGTTGTCGCGGCCTTATTCGGAGATTGGGATCATGCCCATCAAGCAAGTCATTCAGGAGGGTGGTCGGCCGGTCAAGATCTGGACCGACGACGTCGACGAGAAGGCAAAGCGCCAGCTCGCCAACGTCGCCAGCCTGCCGTTCATCCATCATCACGTCGCCGCCATGCCGGATGCGCATATGGGGATCGGCGCCACCATCGGCTCGGTCATCGCCACCCACAAGGCCATCATCCCCGCCGCAGTCGGCGTCGATATCGGCTGTGGCATGGCGGCGGTGCGCACCTCGCTCACCGACAGCGAGATCGATGAAAAATCCTTGCAGCGGGTGTTCGACCAGATCAGCCGTGACGTGCCGGTGGGTATGGCCGGCCATCTGGAGAAAGATGCCCGCTACGACGAGGCGCAGCCGTTCGACGCGCGTTTGCGCGCCATCGTCGCCAGGCATCCCGACATCACCAAGCGCTTCGCCAAGGAAAACCACTGGATCGTGCAGATGGGCAGCTTGGGTGGCGGCAACCACTTCATCGAAGTCTGCCTGGACGAAGCCGGCCGGGTGTGGGTGATGCTGCACTCCGGTAGCCGGGGCATCGGCAACGCCATCGGCAGCTATTTCATCGACCTGGCCCGCCGCGACATGGCGCGTTTCTTCATCAACCTGCCCGACCGCGACCTAGCCTATTTCCCGGAAGGCAGAGTGCATT
>CAIXFP010000527.1 GCA_903918705.1 uncultured Pseudomonadota bacterium | reverse complement strand
TGTGACCTTGCAGAGGGCAGCGTGCACCCTTGCAAAAGTGTTTTGTGACCTTGCAGAGTGCAGCGTGCACCCTTGCAAAAGTGTTTTGTAACCTTGCAGGGCGCAGCATGCACCCTTGCAAAAGTGTTTTGTGACCCTGCAGAGGGCAGCGTGTACCCTTGCAAAAGGGCTTTGTAACCTTGCAGAGCGCAGCATGCACCCTTGTAAAAGTGTTTTGTGACCTTGCGGCGACCGGCGTGCGTGCAGATAACTGCCATGGTGGGCCGAAAAGCGGTTGTTCGCGCCTTCTTCAGGATGGTTGGACCTTAGGCCGAAAATGCCGGCGCTTCGGCCCCACGCGGACTGTCACCCCTGTCATGTTGGGCTTCGTTCCTCAGCCGCTCTATGCTTGCTGTCACCATGCCGTGGCAATCGCGCGGCATTGCCAGGCGGTATTGACGAGCAGAGTCGAGCGGAAAAATGGATTTATCGTGCCTTCCGCCGGAAGGCTGGCATAAGGCCTAGGCTTTGCAACCGGGTGGTGAATCACCCTTAATTAGCCGTGCCGCGATACCATCCGATCATCTTTTCCGCGCACGAAGAAATTCGGTTCGTTCGCCACGCCTGGAGTTGAACGGCAGCAATTGAACGCACTGGATTCCGGGTCAGGCCAGGAATGACGGGAGCAACAACGGTTTGGCGTGATTACTTATGACCATAACTTTTCGCAGATTGCGCGCCATCGCCCTCTGGCTGATTCTGTCTCTGCTGGCCGGAAGCGGCTTCGCCAACGGCCAGGCACTCCCGGAAACACCGGATCTGCTGTTCTATCCCGGTGGCGCCGCCGCCTGGACGCGCAACGAAGGCGAGCCGGCACAACTGAATCTGGATGCACTGCGGGCACTGCTACCCGGGGCGCTGGTGAATTTCCGCACACCAGATGGACATAACTACCCGCTGTTGTTCGACAAGTTGCGCACCAGCAAAAGCGGCAATGTGCATTGGATCGGCCATTTGCGCGACTTCGGCACGGATTATCGGGCCGTGATCACCTGGGGTGCGGGCGGTTTTGGTTTGATCGCCACCCCCGATGGCAATTTCCGCCTGGAAACATCGAACGGGATGACCCGGTTGATGAATGCCACGACCGGCGGCCGTCGGCTGGCGCCCTTTGGCGATGAACCCTTGCTGCCACCCAGTCGACCCGGAGCATCGATCCCGCAGGGTGTGGTATCGGCCACGGATCAGTCAACCGGCACGACCCAGATCGACGTGATGGTGCTTTATACCAACGGACTGGCGGCGGCTCTCGGCAAGGATGGCGTTCGCACCCGAATCGAGTATTTGGTGGCTCTGGCCAACCAGGCGTATGTGGATAGCCAGGTCAATATCCAGTTGCGCCTCGTTTATACCGGCGAAGTGAACTATTCCGACCGGAATTCATTGCAGACGGCGCTCACCGCTCTGACCAATGGTTCCGGCGCTTTCGCCAATGTTGCCAGCCTGCGCCAGCAATATGGAGCAGACCTCGTTGCACTGCTCCAGCAGTATGACTCCGGCACGAATGGGGCTTGCGGGCTGGCCTGGCTCAATGGGGGCAATTCGTCACACCTCTCTGCTACATATGGCTACGCAGTCGCGGCGGATGGCAACGATCTTGGCGGCAGCAACAACTATTGCGGCAGCTATACCCTGGCCCATGAACTCGGCCACACCATGGGCAGCGCGCATGATCGCGCCCATGCGCCCTCTCCCGGTGCCTACCCGTATTCCTACGGCTATGGGGTCAGCGGCCAGTTTGGCAGCATCATGAGTTATTACTACCCGACGGTGGGCAAGTTCTCCAATCCGGCCATTTCCTGCATGCCGGGCCTGGCTTGCGGCATCAGTGAAAACGACCCGGTAAACAGTGCGAACAACGCGCTATCGCTCAACAATACCCGGACAGCGGTAGCTGGTTTTCTTGCCCCCACCGGTTTGGACACCACCCCCGACGGTTTCTCTTTCACACCCCTGGAGGGGGTTAATCCCGGCGACACGCTGTATTCCGAAAGCTTCATCGTCAGTGGCCTCACCACGCCCGGTGCGGGGGGCACGCCGACCGCGGTGGGTGCCACCGCCCCCATCGGCATCGTGGGTGGAGAGTACAGCGTGGATGGCGCACCCTTCACCTCCGCGCCGGGAACCGTTGCCAATGGCCAGAGCGTGCAGGTTCGGCTCGTCGCCGCCTCCGGCGCTTATGCCGTGGCAAGCGCCATGCTGACGGTCGGGACGATCAGCCGCGCCTTTCGGGTATACACACGGGCCCAGAGCACAGTTGCTGTACCGGCTGTCGCGGCCGGATCGTCCCAGGGACTGGCTCTGCGGGCGGATGGCATCGTCTACTCCTGGGGCGACAACAGCATGGGGCAATTGGGCAATGGCGGCACGACCTCCAATCCTCTTCCCACTGCGATGTCGACCCTCGCGAATGTGACCGCCCTTGCCGCCAGGGGAAGTTATTCGCTTGCGCTCCTTGGCGACGGGTCCGTATGGACCTGGGGCGACAATTCCAGTGGGCAACTCGGAATAGGGGGCAGTTCCTATGTTACGACCCCCACGCGGATTTCGGCGCTTCCCGCGCTACGCCAGGTGGCTTCCGGTCTCTATTCGTCCGTGGCACTGGACACGGCCGGCCAGGTTTGGGAATGGGGCTTCATTTCCGCGCCGCGGCAGGTTTCCGGCCTCGGCAATGCGGTGGCCGTGGCGGCGGGTTTGAGCCACCGCATGGCTTTGCTGGCAGACGGCAGCGTTGTGGCCTGGGGTGACAACTCCCGTGGGCAACTCGGGGTAAGCGGCACCTCCTGGGCATTCAGCCCGGTAACGGTGTCGGGTCTGTCCGGCGTCAGGGCAATCGCGGCGGGCGACAACTTCAACCTGGCCCTGCTGGGCGACGGTAGCGTGTGGGCCTGGGGCGCCAATGAAGCCGGACAACTCGGCGATGGTTCCAACAACGACCGTCATACCCCTCTCCAGGTGGGCGGCCTTGCCGATGTGACCGCCATCGCGGCGGGGGGCGCCTTTGGCCAGGCACTCCGCGCCGACGGCATACTTCTGGCCTGGGGCGACAACAGCACTGGCCAGTTGGGGGATGGCACGGAGACGAATCGTCTGGCGCCGATCCCGCTTCCCTTGGCGAATGTGGCCGCCTGCGCGGCCGGATCAAACAACAGCCTGGCGATCCTGGGCGAAGGCTCGATCTGGTCCTGGGGCAACAATTATTACGGCCAGATCGGTAATGGGATTCCCAGCGGAGCCAACGTGGATACCCCTGTCCGCATCGGCGGCACGAGCTGGGTCATCGGCGCGGCCGACATGGAACCTTCCGCATTGTCCTTCGCGGAGGCCTACGCGGCGGCCGGAAGCTGGGGGCAATCCGCGTCCGTCCCGGTCCAGGGCATCAGTTCTTCGACACCCGTGAGCATTCTGGGCGGCGAATACAGCATCGCCGGAGGTGCATTCACCTCGACACCGGGATTACTGGCGCCGGGGCAAACGCTGGCTGTCCGCGTCCTGGCGCCGGATAGCGGCTCCCGAACCGCCACGGTCACCGTGGGCGGATTGCAGGCCACATTTACCGTGACCGTTTCGCTGCCGATGGCCAGCCTTGCACCTTCCAGCCTTGAATTCGGCAGTCAGGCGATGGGGGCTTCGAGCAGCCTGGATGTGACGCTCTCCAACACCGGCACGGGGGCTTTGGTCATCACCGCCATTGGCGCAAGCGGAGATTTCGGACAGAGCAATAACTGTGGCAGCCCCCTGGTGGCGGGAGGCCGTTGCACCATCAGCGTGGTTTTCTCACCGACGGCCACGGGCGCCAGGACAGGCAACCTGGCCATCAACGACAGTGCCGGTACGCAGACGGTGAGCCTGAGTGGCACCGGGCTGGCCGGCGGCGGCGGGGTGACCGCAAACCTGGTTAGCGGCTGGAACCTCATCGGCAACGGCACCACCGGCAGGGTGGATGTTGCAAGCGTGTTCGGCGATGGGAGCAAGGTTGCCAGCGTCTGGAAATGGTTGCCCGGAGCGAACTCGGGCTGGGCTTTCTATACCCCAACTCAGGCCAACGGCGGCGCGGCCTATGCGGCGGGCAAGGGCTACAGCCTCCTTGCCGTGGTCAACGCGGGCGAGGGCTTTTGGGTCAATGCCAAGCAACCCTTCAGCGTCGCCCTGGGATCAGGCAACCCGTTTGCCACGGGGACATACCTGGACGGCAGCGGCGCCGCCGGCGCCAACCCGCTGCCGCAAGGCTGGAGCCTGATCGCGGTAGGGGATAACCCAACCCCACGAGCTTTCGCCAATGGCATCGCCATGACGCCGCCCGCCGCGGGCAGCCTCGCGGCCACCAGCATTACAACCTTGTGGGCCTGGTACTCCGGCGATGGCGTCCACCCCCCCGGTTGGTTCTTCTACTCTCCCACGCTGGACAACAGCGCGGGTCTGGCGAACTACATCAGCAACCAGGGCTACCTGGATTTCAATGCATTGGGCAAGACGCTGGATCCGAGTTCGGGGTTCTGGGTGAATCATCCATGACGCCATGCTTGATACAGGACGACGTCATCTATTCCCGCGCAGGTCGCGCCTGGTTCAGGGCATGGGATAGCGCATTGATTTTGGGGCGGGGTGTGGATGCCGGATTTGTTGGTTGGACTTG
>CAIXFP010000526.1 GCA_903918705.1 uncultured Pseudomonadota bacterium | reverse complement strand
TTTGGCTTCGTCAACCGAAAGGAACCTCGCGCCGAGCGACAAAACATTGGCATCATTGTGCTCACGCGATAACTTCAATAATTCTTTAGGGCCCCCGTAATACACGGCCGCCCGGACGCCCTTTATCCTGTTCGCCGCCATCGCCTTGCTCAAGGAGATTTCCGCTCCGAAGTGGCATGTGCCGCTGCTGCAGGAGTTTTTCATCCTTTCCTACATTCTGCTGGCGCCCTTCGTCGGTCCTTATGCCGACTCCATGCCCAAGGGCCGGGTCATGTTCGTCACCAATTTCATCAAACTGGCGGGCTGTCTGGCCATGCTGGCGGGGATGCCGCCCCTCTATGCCTATGCCATCGTCGGCCTGGGTGCCGCGGCTTATTCGCCCGCCAAATACGGCATCCTCACGGAGTACCTGCCGCCCAGGGAACTGGTGAAGGCGAACAGTTGGATGGAAGGCGCCACCGTGGCCGCCATCGTGCTGGGGGCGGTATTCGGCGGCCTGATGATCAGCCCGAAGCTGGCCGGGGCGTTTATGCACCATTGGGGGCTGGACGCCTGGTTTAGCGTGCCGCAATTCGCCATCGTCGTCATCGTCTTCCTCTACCTCGGGGCGGCCTGGGTCAATCTGCACATCCCCGTGGTCGCCATCGACCACAAGCCGCCGCGCAAGAACCCGGTGTTCCTTTTGTATGACTTCATGCACTCGTTCAGGCTGCTCTGGAAGGATCCCCTGGGCCAGGTGTCGCTGGCAGTCACCACCCTGTTCTGGGGTGTGGGCGCGACCCTGCGCCTGGTGGTTCTGGCCTGGGCCGCTTTCAATCTGAAATTCGAGCTGACCCATGCCACCCAACTCACCGCCATGTCCGCCGTCGGTATCGCGGTGGGTGCGGCCATCGCGGGCAAGTGGGTGAAACTGGAGGATTCCGTAAAGGTGTTGCCGGCCGGCATCATCCTGGGACTGACGGTAATCGCCATGATCGTCGTCACGGATTGGCGCATCGCCGCATTGCTGCTGTTCCTGATCGGGGTGCTGTCAGGTTTCTTCGTGGTGCCGCTCAACGCCCTGCTGCAGCATCGCGGACACCTTCTGATGGGGGCTGGCCATTCCATCGCCATCCAGAACTTCAACGAGAATCTCGGCATTCTCGTCCTGCTGGGTGCCTATACCTTCATGGTCGGCAACGGCGTCCACATCCATTGGGTGATAGTCACTTTCGGATTGTTCATCAGCCTGGCCATGACGGTGATCTGGCGCCGCCATCGTTACGATCAGGTGCATTGATGAAGCCGGCGCCGCCGGACACTTGCCGCCGCGGCAGGACGCAGGTAGGGGCAACTACAGCGGCCCGCATTCCTTGCGGTATTTGCGTTGCTCGATCTTCAGCGCGTTTTTCTGGTTTTTATTCAGGGTCGCCTTGTCTTCCGCCTTCGTGATCTTGTCCAGCAGGCGGGTGCAGTCGATGTCCAGCTTGCGTGTCGTCGCGAGTCGCCGTTGCTGTGCCTCGGCGGCTTTCTCATCCCGCTTTCTGAGGGCCGCGGCCTCCTTGATTTCCCCCTTGGCACGCTCGCGCGCCTGGGCCGCGTCGTAAGCACTGGGCCGCGGTTGTTCCGCCAGCGTGGCTTCGGCCTTGCTGCCTGCGGGACAGGGCATTTCCTGGTAGATCACCCGGTCGCCCTGGCGGCATTTGAAAACCTCCGCCTGGCCGGGGGGGCTCGTAAAGGCGAGACAGGCCACGACCGGAACTAACAAATGGACATGATGTTTCATGGAGGGCTCCCTTGTAAGCAATGACTATTATCCTTGATTCCTCGGTTGAACGCGCCCGAGTGTGGGTTTGCCGGGTCGGCTGGCAAGGCGCGACGACGCCGCGGGCCCGCAATCGGGCGCGTAGCGGGCTCACCCAGGCGGTGAGCGTGATCGAAGGCGGGAACCTCAGTACCCATGTGGCCTCACGGAGCCGAACGAGCGGTCAACCGAGGGATCAAGGATTATTCCGCTACGCAGACTTCCCGCCGGATCACGGCGAAAACGGTGCGCACGAACAAGGCGGCGATGACCACCGTGGTGATGGCCAGGAGAATCCCGGACAGGCGCAGGAACAACGGGTCGCCGGTTTGCCGGAACATGGTCAGGGTGGCGATGGTGATGGCTGCCAGGGGAAAGGAATAGGCCCACCAGGTCAGGTAGAAGCGCGACTTGGCGAACCAGCGCAACTGGGCAAGCAGCAGGATGGTGAAGAACAGGCCGGCGTAATAAAGGATGTGGGCGAAGGCATCGACCTCGCCGGTCAAGCGCACATAGGAGATGAAGCCCACGGCCGGCGGCGCG
>CAIXFP010000525.1 GCA_903918705.1 uncultured Pseudomonadota bacterium | reverse complement strand
CTCGTGCTGGTGAGCAAGGCCGCCGGCATGGAAGGTGCGCGCGACCTGGCGGAGCAACTGCAGCGGGAAGGCAAGGGAATCATCCTCGACCAGTTCTCCAACCCGGACAACCCGCTGGCCCATTACGAAGGCACCGGCCCCGAGATCTGGCGTGACACGGAAGGGCGCATCACCCATTTCGTCTCCAGCATGGGCACTACCGGCACCATCATGGGCTGCTCGCGCTACCTCAAGGAACAGAACCCGGCGGTGCAGATCGTCGGCGTGCAACCGGAGGAGGGCGCCCAGATCCCCGGTATCCGCAAGTGGCCGGCGGAATACGTGCCCGCCATTTGCGACTACTCCCGGGTGGATCGCATGATCTACGTGGGCCAGGAGGCCGCCGAGGACACCACCCGGCGCCTGGCGGCGGAGGAGGGCATCTTCGCCGGCATCTCCTCCGGCGGCGCGCTGTATGCGGCTTTGCAGTTGAGCATGGAAGTCGAGAACGCCGTCATCGTTTCCATCGTCTGCGACCGGGGCGATCGCTATCTGTCTACCGGGGTGTTTCCGGCGTAGGGTGCGCCGTGCGCCCCGTTTGGCCGGGCTCGGGCCGGCGGGGCGCCGGCGCTACACCAGGCTGACCAGCGAGGTGGCGTGGATGGAGCCCGCTACCTGGCTACATCCCGCAAAGACGCAGGCAGGATGCCTGCGCTACAGCTACACATTCGGCGATTTAAGCAGCACCATCATCGCACCGCCGCCGCCGTCCGCCGGGCGGGCCTGAACGTAGGCCAGCACCTCGTCGCGCAGCATCAGCCAGTGGCGCACGTGCAGTTTCAACACTGGCTCCCGGTTGATGGAGCCACGTCCCTTGCCGTGGATGATGCGCACGCAACGGGCGCCACGGCGCTTGCACTCGAACAGGAAATCCGCGAGTTCCCGCTTCGCTTCCACCCGGGTGAGACCGTGCAGGTCCAGCTCCGCTTGCGCGACCCAGTTGCCCTGGCGCAATCGCCGCAGGGTCTGGCGTGAGATGCCGGGGCGGACGTAGGAGGCTTCCTCCCCGGTTTCCGCGTCCATGTCCCAACGGATGGGATCGTGCAGGGATTCGTGTATGACCTCGCGTTCGTCGCGAAACAGACTGCGTGGAACCGGCGGCAAATCCACGGGGTTGGGGATGACGCGGCCGTGGGGGGTGAGGGGAACCACATTGTCCAGTTCCGCCTGGAACAGTTCCCGCTCCTCGTGAGGCAAGGCGGGAGGGTGATATGTCCCGCCTGGTTTCATGGCGCTACAAAAGCGATTCAGCCCAGCTTGTCGAGATAGCGCTCGGCGTCCAGGGCGGCCATGCAGCCGGTCCCGGCGCTGGTGATGGCCTGTTTGTAGATCATGTCCTGCACGTCGCCGGCGGCGAACACGCCCTCGATGCTGGCTTGAGTGGCATTCCCATGACGGCTGCCCTGAGTGACGATGTAGCCATGGTCCAGTTCCAGTTGGCCGGCGAACAGGTCGGTATTGGGATTGTGGCCGATGGCGATGAACACCCCGGTGACGGCGACTTCCTGGGTGGCGCCGCTTTGCATGGCCTTGAGGCGAACGCCGGTGACGCCGCTCTTGTCGCCCAGGACTTCATCCAGGGTCTGATTCAATTCCAGGACGATCTTGCCTTCCTTCACCTTTTCCATGAGGTGGCTGACCATGATTTTTTCGGCCTTGAAGGTGTCGCGGCGATGCACCAGGGTGACCTTGCGGCAGATGTTGGCAAGATAGATGGCCTCTTCCACGGCAGTGTTGCCGCCGCCCACCACCACCACGTCCTGGTTCTTGTAGAAGAAGCCGTCGCAGGTGGCGCAGCCGGAGACGCCGCGGCCCATGAATTTCTCCTCGGACGGGAGCCCCAGGTACATGGCGGAGGCGCCGGTGGCGATGATGAGGGCGTCGCAGGTATAGGTGCCGGCGTCGCCGCTGAGGGTGAAAGGGCGGTTCCTGAGGTCGGCGGTGTGGATGTGGTCGAAAAGTATCTCGGTGTTGAAGCGCTCGGCGTGGGCCTGGAAACGTTGCATCAGTTCCGGACCCTGGACACCGTTGACGTCGGCCGGCCAGTTATCCACCTCGGTGGTGGTCATGAGTTGGCCACCCTGGGCCAGACCCGTGATCAATACCGGTTGCAGGTTGGCGCGGGCGGCATAGACGGCGGCGCTGTAACCGGCGGGGCCGGAACCAAGGATGAGCAAACGGGCGTGCTTCGTGGACATGAGGTTCTCCAGTGATGTGCAAATGCTTGGATTGATCCGGAAGCCGAGGGGGCCGGCCGCTCAATCAAGGTTCGCCATTCTATCAGCGCGGGACTTGATGATTGAACCCGTGGACCTTCAGGGTTAATGGGTAACACTATGATTATTAAACCTTGATTCCTCGGTTGACCGCTCGTTTGGCTGCGCGAGGCCGCATGGGTGCTGAGATTCGCGCCTTCGATCACGCTCACCTGCCGGGTGAGCCCGCTACGCGCCCGATTGCGGGCCTGCCGCGTCGTCCGGCTGCGTTGCTCCTGATGCAACAACTAAGCGAAGGACTTGGCCGCCAAACGACGGCGGCCAAGTCCCTGCTTATCCTTGCGGGCCCTGGCCCGCGTCGTCGTCGCGCCTTGTCAGACGACCCGACAGACCCACACTCGGTCGCGTTCAACTGAGGATCAACCTGGAAACCGCGGTTGCCAGGAAGGAATGGTGCCTCAAACCAGACTGCGCCCACGTGATGGAATACGCCATCCACATTTCCCGGATTCCGCATGGGCGCATGGATGCGCGCGGCCAGATGGAGCCGGGAGATGCTTCGTAGGTTACAACTGCGCCGCGATCCGATCCCCCACCCGCAGCGCATTGGCGTAGATGGTCCAGGTGTAGGGCACGCTGCCGCCGCTGGGCATGAAGCTGGCGTCGGCGACGAACAGGTTGTCGACGCCGTGCATGCGGCAATCCGGGTCCAGCACCGAGTGCTTTGGGTCGCTGCCGAAACGGCAGCCGCCGGCCACCAGGTTGGACGGCGGTGCCGCGGAAACGCCCACGGTCACGTCCTGGGCGCCCATTTCCCGCAGCACCCGGGCTCCGCGCTCGGCCAGGTAGCGGCCCACCACCAGGTCGTGGGGATGCGGGCTCAAACGGATGCGCGCCACCGGCCGCCCCCATTTGTCCTTGACGCTGCCAGACAGGCCCACCAGGCCGTTGTCGGTGGGCAGCCAGTCGCAGAAGGTTTCGCAATCGATGCCGCGCTCATCGCGTATCGCGGCTTCCAGCCGGCGCTTGAAGGCGCTGCCCCAGACCAGCTTGCCGTTCTCGTCGCGGCGCTCGGCCGTCGCCCGTGACACCACGTTGGGGTGGCCCATGAGGAAGTCGAGCACCCCGCCCTTCATATGCCCAAGCTTGGGGTCGTCGATCACGTACCAGTCGTGCAGGGTGCGGTTAATGAATGGGCCCACCACTCGCACTTCAGCCGCCCGTTCCGGGCCGAGGTCCGCGTATTTGAAGCGGCCGTGGCTGATGCCGCCGGCGGAAAAGACCACGTTGCGGCCCACCTGGCCGTAACGGTTGCCAAGGCCATGGGGATGCCGCGGCCCCACGCTGGAGAGCAGCAGGCGCGCGGTTTCGATGGCCTGGCAGGCCACCACGTAGATCTTGCCTGACACCCGCCGTTTCGTTCCTTGCGCGTCGAAGTATTCCACCGCCGCCACTTGCCCCTTCCCGTCGCTCGCCAGGCGGAACACCTGGCTGTGGGGGCGGATTTCGCAGCGGCCCGTGGCCACAGCATCGTTCAGCAAGGCGGCGCGGGCGCTCCCCTTGGCGCCGCTGGCGCAGCCGTAGTTGCCGCAATAACCGGCGTATTCGCAGGCGCGCCGCCCACCCTTCGGAATCGACAGGATGGCCCGCGGCATGGGCAGGGAACGATAGCCCAGCTTCGCGCAGGCGCTGTCGATCCAGCCGGCCAGCGGATGCTCGGCGGTGGGCGGATAGGGGAAATCCGGGGTCGAGCGCGGCTCCTGGAAGGGATGCGCCAGCACCCGGCCGGAGACGCCCACCACGCTTTCCACCTCGGTGTAATAGGGCTCCAGGTCGGCGTAGGAAATCGGCCAGTCCACCACGTTGGCACCCTTGATGGGGCCGAATTCGGAGCGCAAACGGAAATCCATCGGCTTCAGGCGGTGGAAGAAGCCGGACATGAAGTTGCTGGAACCCCCCACCAGGTTGCCGTTCCAGAAATCCCACCCGGATTCGTTGGTGGGGGTGCCCACCCAGCCGCGCCCCTCCCGCTCCTCCACTACGTGGCGTTCCTGGCGCAAATCCGGCGTGTAGACGCTGCGCCGGCAACAGGCCAGCTCGTCCTTGAAGAAATCCGCTTCCGTGAACCACGGCCCCTTTTCCAGCACCAGCACCCGCTTGCCCGCCCGGGTCAGGCGCCAGGCCACCGCTCCGCCGCCGGCGCCGCTGCCGATGATGATGACGTCGAAATCACTCATGCTTTTTTCCCCTCTCCCTCCGGGGAAGGGGCCGGGGGAGAGGGCGCAACGGTTGCCCTCGCCTGACCACCTGAATCAGGCGAAACCCGTGCGGCCTGAGCGAACCGCGTGCCTGCCGCCGCCCGGCTTCCTTCTCCCCCATCCCCTCTCCCGAGGGAGAAGGAGGGCTTGGTCGGCCGGGGAAACCCTGGCTGGTGTTGCAGCCAGGTCCAGCCGATGCCGTCCGGGTTGCCGCCATAGACCGGGTCGGTGAGCAGGGCTTCGCAGAGGTAAAGCAGTACGGTGGAGAGCCAGTTGTCGCCTTTATCCGTATCCGCCACCTCGCGCAGCACCTGCTCGCGCCGGATCGGGTCGAGGTCGATGAAGGACGCCTTGTGGCGCTGCCGGGAAAGGTCTTCCAGCCAGTCCGCGCCCTTCAGAATGAAACGTTGCTCCGTGGGGTCGCCCTGGGGATCGGCGACGATCCACTGCAGGTAGGACAGGGCGTGGATCTCGCGGGCGCCGGGGGCATAGGGTTCGGACGGGAACAGGTGATCCTGCAGCGCCGCCAGGAGCGGCCAGGGGTCGGGACTTGCCGCCAGGGATACCGGGGCGAACAGCGCGGCCAGGCCGCCGGCGGAGGCGAGGAGGAATTCGCGGCGGGTCAGCAAGACACGATGCCATTCGCCCAGAGCACCAGTCCCCCCCTTCGCAAAAAAGGGGTTAGGGGGGAGTTGCGCGGCATCAGTCAGCGCAACCGTTGTAGAAATCCCCCCCTGCCCCCCTTTTGCAAAGGGGGGGGTGATGGCGCCGGACTTGCGACTCACGGTATCTCGTGCTCCAGCGTGTAGCCCGTTCCCCCATCCACCCCCAGCGTTTTCACCAGCCAGGGCAGGGTCGCTTCCAGCAGGGCCGGCAGGGTCCAGGGCGGGTTGGCGATGTAGAGGCCACTGCCGTGCATGCCAAAACCTTCCTTGGACGGCGCTTGCACCGAGAGGGTGACGTTGAGCCAGGCCTTGGGGTGAGCCGCCCGCAGGCGCTGCGGCAACTGGCGCGCATCCGGCTTTTGCAGCAGCGGGTACCAGACCACGAAGGTGCCGCCGGCGAAGCGGGTGAGGCCGTCCTTGAGGGCTTCCACGGTGCGCGGGTAATCGCTCTTCACTTCGTAGGACGGGTCGATCAGCACCAGGCCGCGCCGGGTGGGCGGCGGCAACACGGATTTCAGGCCGGCATGACCGTCCGCCGCATCGATCTTCACCTGCCGCCCGGCCTCGCTGAAGGTGCTGGCGAGCAGGCGCTGGTCGCTGCTGTGCAGTTCGAACAGGCGCAAACGGTCGTCCGGCCGGGCGCGGGCGTGGGCGCACCAGGGCGAACCGGGGTAGAGGCGCAGCTTCCCGTCCGGGTTGAGGCCGCGCACCAGGTCGACATAGCTCGCCAGCATGGCCGGCAGGTCGCTGCGGTCCCACAGCCGAGTGATACCGGTCTCGGCCTCGGAGGTCTTGCGGGCGTAGTCGCCGTGGAGGTCGTAGATACCCGCCCCGGCGTGCGTGTCGATGTACCACCAGGGCTTGTCCTTCTGGTTCAGGTAATCCAGCAGCGCGATGAGGACGGCGTGTTTGAGGACGTCGGCGTGGTTGCCG
>CAIXFP010000524.1 GCA_903918705.1 uncultured Pseudomonadota bacterium | reverse complement strand
GTAAGCTCCATCGTGGCCGCGGTGATCCTGGCCGAGATCGGCGTGACAGTCGACGCCTTTCCTTCGGCGGGCCACCTGGCCAAGTGGGCCGGCCTGTGCCCCGGCAACAACGAGAGCGCGGGCAAGCGCAAAAACGGGAAGACGCGCAAGGACACTACGATGGTTCGGCATTTGCTGTGCGAGGCCGCGAATGGGGCCATTCGCACCCTGTCGGTATTCCGGGAAAAATGCCGGGGCCTTGTGATTCGGCGTGGCCACAAGAAAGCCATTGTGACCATCGCCCATAAAATGATACGCACGATGCACTTCATGCCCACCCGCCGCCAGACGTATCACGACTCGGGGTTTGATTACGCTGCCGCGAATGAGAAAAAGGATGCTCCCCGCTGGATCAAGGCATTGCAACTGCGCGGCTACGTCGCGAAGCTTGCCGCTGCTTGATCTACGCAGTTGTTTCATTTGCGTCCCAGCCTCGGTGCGGGTGAAGGAGGTGTTGGCATTTTGCAATTGGCCTTCATGGTACGTTCATGCTCCAAGAGCCACAACATTTCTTCAGGAAGTGTCTTTATAAACAGTGCGTTACAGATAATGATAGATAACGTTTCTTTCGTAAAACCTAGTAATGGCGAACTTCAGGAGCTGATCATGCAATGATCACGATCCATGTTAAGATCCCCGAACTATCCCGTGCCGGGGTGGTGAAATCGGTAAACACAGCGGACTTGTAAACAAAATGAGCACCGAGCGGCGAAAGCGCTTGTGTGAATCCCTTCAAAATCGGCGAACTCCCTGGTTATTCGTGACCGAGACAACACCGAGCCAAGCCTGAGCAACTCGTTTCGGGAAGGTGTAGAGACTAGACGGAGGGCACCTACGGCCTGCGTGGCTACGGTGAAGGCATAGTCCAGCGCACGAACAGTTCTGATAGGGCTTGGCGTCGAAAGACGTAGTGTGACGAAAATCCGCCGGAGTAATCCATGCCGGTTCGAGTCCGGTCCCCGGCACCATGCACCCATCCAAAGCAGTCCGAAATTGACCGGCAAGCCTAGCCTTATCAGGGTTTCCGGTCTTTTTTACGTCCGATGTAGTCCGGGGGCATCTGTTGTACTCCGGCCGATAACGGGGGCGTGATTGGGGGCATTCCCAGGTCTTTCCTACTGGATGCCCCCATGCCCCTGACCGATACGGCAATCCGCAGTGCCAAGTTCAGCGAGAAGCCCATCCGCATGTTCGGCGCTGGCGGGCTGTTCCTGGAAGTCTCTCTAGCAGGAGGGAAATGGTGGCGTCTGAAATACCGCATCGACGGGAAGGAAGAGCGCCTGGCCCTGGGGGCACATCCGGATACCGGCCTGCGAGACGCACGTGATCGCCGCGACAAAGTTCGCAAACTGCTGGCCGGCGGTGTCGGCCCTGGCGAGCACAGGAAGGCAACCAAGCACATGCGGGCTGAACAGGCCGCGAACAGCTTGGAGCCCGTCGCCCGCGAGTGGTACGCCAAGACCGCGCCCGCCTGGCGGAAAGCACGAAGGAAAAACCACTCCGGTGCCTTGAGGTGGACGTGTTTCCCCGACTCTGACACTTTCCAGTCGCAATTTCGAAGGCGCCCCAGCACTGGCGCGGGCTCCCAGGGTTTAGAAGCCAAAATGCCTAGTCACAGGGATTGTTGCTGAACGCGGCATCAGGCCTCAACCATAAAGGCCATGTAACTACAAAAGAGCCAACAACGGCGGGCTGACGGCAGTGTCGTCGCCTACCAGCAACTGGCGGAGAACGTCTGCGGCGCCTGGCCAAAAGCATTTTGCGTCGCTGCTCGCCGGAGGAGATCGTCGCCCGGGGCGAATGGCATCTGATCTGCGCCTGGCCCCAGGGTGACGCCTATGCCCTGGAAGCTGCCTGGAATCGCCTCGGCATCGGCGCCATCCTTCAGCAACAGGCGGACGGCGTTTCGGCTTCGACCTGGAGCGGGCCTTGTTCGCTCTGGTCGCCAACCGGGCCCGCGCCGCGGCCTCGAAGCTGTACTGCCATGAGCAATGGCTCAAGGAGGATGTCCGCATCGCCGGTACGGAAGGACTCGAACTGCATCAATGCTATCCGCATCATGGACTTCCTGAAGGCCAACAAGGAAGCCATCGAGCAGTATGGTGGAGCCAAGCTTAAACCGCTGCCTGAATTCGGGGTCCACAATAGCCCCGGATTCACTCGCTCCCACGCCCCCGCCCACTCAACAAGGATCGCCCATGTCTTGCCATACGCTTGCGCGCCACTTCGCCACCGCCCTGCTGCTCTTCGTCTTCACCGCCACAACCCAGGCCGCGCCTACTCAGGTCG
This sequence comes from uncultured Pseudomonadota bacterium, assembly GCA_903918705.1. Classification (GTDB taxonomy): domain Bacteria; phylum Pseudomonadota; class Gammaproteobacteria; order Burkholderiales; family Thiobacillaceae; genus PFJX01. Next base: position 2,268 of record CAIXFP010000524.1, on the reverse strand, counting down.
CCGGGGTGACCTTCACGGAGCAGGAGCATGTCGGCGATGCCCCGTTGCTGCTCAACGGCGCCGGCTTGCGTTCCAAGTTCTTCATCAAGGCCTATGCCATCGGCCTCTACCTGCCGCACAGGGCGAGCGATGCCAACGCGGCGATCGCCCAGGCCGGGCCTAAGCGCGTCCGTATCGTGGGTTTGCACGACGTGAACGTGTCGATGTTCCTCTCCGGCCTGCATGGCGGCTTCGAGAAGAATCTGTCCCGCGCCGACCTGGCCGCGCTACAGCCGCGCATCGACCAGTTCAATGCCAACCTCAAGGCCATCGGCGAGATCCCCAAGGGGGCGTCCTTCACCATAGACCTGACCGCGGCCGATCTGACCCGGATCAGCCTCGACGGCAAGACGGCGGGCCAGGATATTCCCGGCGCGGATTTCTACCGGGCGCTGCTGCGGGTGTGGCTGGGAGAGAAGCCGGCCCAGGACGAATTGAAGGCGGCGCTGCTGGGGCGGTGAGGCGAGACGCCTCTCCTACGGTGAGGTCGTTTCGCGTCAAAGGGGAACGTCCACTGCGTAATGCACCGCCAGCCACAGCGTGGGCTCCTCCGGGTCGGTCCAGGTGACGCGGTGGCGGCAGCGGGGCGGCAGGTCGATCCAGTCGCCAGGTTGCAGCCGGCGCGGTTCCGCTTCGCCTTCGATCTGAAGCAGGGCGGCGCCGGCCTGGAGGAGCACCCATTCCCCCTGGGGCTGGTCGTACCAGAAACCGGGCGGACTGCACTGGCCGCGGGAGACGATGCGTTCGATGCGCAACCCCGGCCGGGAGAGCAATTCCGTGAAAATTTCCCGCTCCGGGCTGCCCGGGGGCAGGGCCGCGTCCAGTCTGCCCGTGGTCGCCCTCGCCATGGACATGGGATCACTGGGCCGGAGCGGCGGAAGCGGCCGGAGCGGCCGACGTCGCAATGTCCGGAAGCACATCGTGTTTCAGATGGGCCTTGCAGCGCATGTCGGAAGCCGGTGCCAGGCTTTCCAGCAGAGTGTCATCCGTTCCCGAGCGCGGCCGGTCTTCGCAGTCCAGCATCACCGGAACGGGTATGGGGCATTCACAATGGACCTGTTCGATGGAACGGCGATCATCCACGCTGATGCCTTCCACGGTCTGTAGATGGATCAGGCGGCTGAGCAGCCCGGGCTGTTTCTCCTTCAGGTCGCCCTTGTTCGTACGCAGGTAGTAGACGGTGCGCGGCTCGTAGCCGTCGCGCTCGCGCACCGGGTTTTCGTAGCGCGCCACCGTGGTGGCCTCGCCCAGGAGGCTGCCGGAACTGGCCGGGTCGCCATAGCGGGTGTGGCCGAATTCATGGGAGAGGATGGCGCGGGGGTCCACCAGTTGGTTGCTGGCGGGAAACTCGCAGCGGAACCCGGCGTCACCCAGGCCGATCAGCCCCGGCTCGGCCTGGGCGCCTTCACCGCCATAGGCGTCGATCTTGAACAGCGACGCATCCTGGCTGAACTGGCCGCCCTCGCTCAGGCGCCCGGTGAGCAGGAGGGCGAGTTTCGGCATGCGGCCGCTCTTGCGCGCCCGGTTCCAGATGTCGCGGCGGGACTCCAGGTCGCCCTGGTTGAACATGCGCAGGGTGTCGTCCACCACTTCGCGCATCCACACTGCCCCCGCCGCGCTCATGGCGAAACGTTCCAGCAGGCCTTCCTGGGCGGCGGTCACCGGCAGCGAATGGGGGCTGACTTCGCCCGGCTTGCGCGCCAGGTTGATCATGCGCACCAGTTCCCAGGCCTCGCGCCGCCGCGCCAGTTCCTCCTTGCGATCGCGCGGCGGCCTGGTCAGGCGTCCGGCCTGGGGCCAACCATCGCCGCGGCAGGTGACCACGATCGCGCCGCCGGCCTGCCAGGGCTGCGCCAGTTCCCGCACCAGATCCACCGGGCTGCGCCGGGCGGGCGGCAGCGTGAAATTCCTGGGGGGCAATGGACATGCCGCCCACGCCACGGCCGTCGGCAGTGTGAGGAGTAAGATCAGCGCGAATTTCGGCCAGGGGCCGAACGCGATCGGAGACGGGCAAGTCGGCATGCGCGCTAGCTTACGGCAGGGCGGGAACCCGCGGCCATGGTTTCGCCCATGCGCCCGTGAATTGATGCCCGGCACTGCGATGACAACGCACCGGCGGCCGGGCGATGTGCCACGAAGGGCGCGGCTGGGCGACAATCGGGCCACAAGGAGACGACCATGACCACGATCCGCCAGGAAGATCTGATCCAGAGCATCGCCGAGGCGCTG
>CAIXFP010000523.1 GCA_903918705.1 uncultured Pseudomonadota bacterium | reverse complement strand
GCACCCCTTGCCGGTGTTGACCTGCACGGCGGCGGCGCCGGTGGCGCGGATGCGGTCGGCGTCATGGCTGGTCTGCTGGTCGCCTTCCACCACCGCCACCGGGACGCGGCCGGCCAGGGCCTCGATGGTCTTCACCAGCAGGGTGGTCTTGCCGGAACCGGGGCTGGAGACGAGGTTGACGGCGAAGAGGCCGTGCTCGGCGAAGTACTGGCGGTTCTCGGTGGCATAGGCGTTGTTCTTGCTCAGGATGTCCTGCTCGATTTGCACCATGCGCAACTGGCTCAGGCCCGGCACATGGGCGTGGGCGGGGCCGAGGCCGTAGTGCAGGTCGCCCTGGTGGACCTTGTAATGCGCGTGTTCGTGGGGGGCCTCATCAGGATGCAGGGGATCGTGGCCGTGATCATGGGGATGGACATGACTATGGGTGGTGCCGTCCGCATGGGTGTGGACGTGCTCATGCTCGTGGGGGTGATCGTGGCCTTCGATCCTGGTTTCGCCCTGGCCGCAGCCGCAAACGCTACACATGGTTGTTGCTCCTGAAAATTTCCGTAGGTCGGGTTAGCGAAGCGTAACCCGACGATGGTGCCATCCTTCGCTTTGCCCAACCTGCCTGATTACTCCACCAACAAATCCTTCACCCGCATTTCCGTGCCTCCGCTGGCCTGGACCTGGTAGCTGCCGCACTTCGGGCAGGCATCATATAGCGCCGCGATTTCCACCGTCTCGCCGCAGGCCAGGCAGAAGCCCTGGCCGGGAATGCGTTCCAGTTCGACGCGGGCGTCTTCCGCCACGCTGCCGCGGAACACCACGTCGAGACAGAAGGTGAGCGCGTCCGGTTCCACGCCGGAGAGGGCGCCGATCTCCAGGCGCACTTCGCTGACCTTGGCGAAACCCTGCTGCTGCGCGGCCTCCTCGACGATCTGGAGGATGCCTTCGGCCAGGGACATTTCATGCATCTTCGACCTCAATGGCAAATGCGACGCAGGGATCCAGGGATTGGGCGATCAGCCGCGCCGCCGCAGTGTCCGTCGCCGCGCCCGTCAAGGCCTGGAACAAGGGCCCCTCGGGATGGAAGTTCCATTCGGTGGGGGCGACGATGCGGTATTCGGCCACCTTGCCGCCCCGCAGCCGCACCGCGTGCAGCAACAGGCCGCGGGAGGTTTCCACCCCGGCGAGGCCGCCATTGTCCCCCAGGGGCCAGGCGCGGACCAGCAAACCAGTAGCGCCGACGCCCTCACCGGCCAGATTGGCGAACGAGCCGGCGGGGGCGCCGGCGCTACTGGCCAGATCCAGCAATCGCGCCAGCAACCTGGCCCCGGCACCACGGCCGCGTTGCGTCATCCAGGCGGCCAGCAGTGGCTGGTCGTGCATCCGGGCGATGGCGCCGGTCTCGGCGGGTTCGCCTTGCCAAACCGGTTGGGCGCAGAAGGCCGGAGTATCCAGAGCAAAGTGGGCCAGTTCGCGGACGGTCGTGTCGTCCAGGTTCCACAACGGCGGCAGCAACGCGGTCCGGCTGATGCCCATGTCGGCGCCCTGCCCCAGCCCGGCGAACAGGCGCGCGGTGGCAGTGGCACCGGCTGCGCGCCAGGCGTCGAAGCCGGCGAGGTCGCGCGCCAGCCAGTCCGCCACCGGCTCGCCCAGCAGGGTGTCCTGCAGCAGGGCTTCCAGCGCAGCGGCAAACGTCACCGGATCGCCGGCGCCTTGGCGCAGGCGCAACAGGCTGTCCATGTCGGGTGCGATGCCGACCTGCTGCGGCCAGTCCACCAGCAAGCGCCAGGCGTGTTCCTGGGCCAGTTCCATGAACACGCCGTCCCGGCCGGCGGCGTCGGGCGAGGTTCCCGCCGCCGCCCCGCAGGCGGCTGCCGCGGCCACCCGCTGCGCCTTGCCGCACAGGCTGAAGATCAACCCGGCCAGCTTGACGGCTTCTCCGGGCGGACGCCCGGCCAGCAGCTTTTGCGCCAGTTGCGGCCGGGTGGAATGGATGGCCACCGTGACGGGTAAGGCGCCGTGGCGGGTGACCCGGATGTCGATGCGGCCTTCAAGATTCACGGCACCACCCATCCCAACTCCCGATGAATCGCCAGATGCCGCGGCGTCCAGGAATGCGGGGTGCGGTGAACGAAGTGATGGCGAGCCACGTGGTAGCTGGGGTCGAAGCCGTAGAAGTTGCGCTGCATCTGCTTCAGCTCCTCGGCGCTGTAACTGTCCAGGGGCTTAACCGCCTCGTCCGCCGCCCGCTGCCGCTGCTTCGCGGCCAGGCGACCGGCGCAATCGACGGCGAGGGCTGCCGCGCGGGTGCGGGTTTCCGCCGTAAAGCCGGCCACATCGTCGCCATAGGCCGCGTCGATGAACCCGATCCGCAGCGCTTCCGCCGTCCCCAGTGGCAAGCGGTGGCGTATGAGCGCCGCGGCCCGTTCCGCGCCCACCCGGCGCGGCAGCAGGTAGGTCCAGTATTCCGAGCCGTACAGATTGCCCATGTTCTTGTAGTGCGGGTTGAGGATCACTCCGCGCCGCGCCCAGACGAAATCGGTCGCCAGGGCCAGGAAGGCGCCGCCGGCACCGGCGTTGCCCTGGAGGGCGCTCACCGTGAGCTGGCTGTTCGTGGTGATGATGGCGCGGCAGAGGTCATCCATGGCCTGGATGTTGCGCCAGGATTCGTCCGCCGGGCTGTCCGCCGCCTCGATGCGGTTGAGGTCGAGGCCATTGCTGAAGAAATCTTCTCCGCCCATCAGGACGATGACCTGGGTGGGCCGTTGTTGCGCGGCTTCGTAGGCCGCCAGCAATCGTCGGCAGGCGCTGGTGCCCATGGCGCCGTTGTAGAAGTCGAAGTGGAGGATGCCGACGCCGGCGGATTCTTCGTAGTGGATGTCGGGGTCAGCCCCAGCCAGTTCCGGCAAGCCCCCCGCCTGCAGAAACACGTCGACCAGCGGCAGCTTGATGCCCCCTTCGCGGGTCTTCGCATGCCCGATCCACACCGCCCCATCCAGCGTGGCCCGCACCACCCCCTCCCCCACCCGGCCCAGCAGTTCGCCGGGAGAGCCGGAAACGGGCCAGGGTCGGGGGTCGTAGAGATGGCAGCCCTGGCCGAACAGGCGGTCCGCCACGCCGGGGAAGCCGTCGCCGCTGTGGAGCTTGGCCAGCACGGTGGCGGTGCTGTCGTGTAACCAGTCGATAGTGCGATCCGCCTGTTTCATCGATGGCCGCAGCGGCGACGCCACCTGCGCTGTTGGCCGCCAGGTGCCGGCGCGGTAGTCGGGCAGGCGGTCCAGGGCGCCGCGCACCGACCGCACCGCGGCTTCCGTGACCTCGTTGCGGTAGAGGCTGGATTTCCTGGCCGCCCGCATGGGAAAGGTTTCCGCCGCCCACACCGGGCCGGCGTCCATTTCCGCCTCGGCCTGGAGCACGGTGACGCCCCATTCCTCGACACCTTCCAGGATCGCCCAGTCCAGGGCCGAGGGTCCGCGATCGCCCACCGGGCCGGGGTGGACGATGAGGCAGACCCGTGCGCGCCAGATGGCTTCCGGAATGGCCCGGCGCAAATAGGGCGCCAGGATCAGGTCGGGCTTGAACAGATTCACCGCCTCTTGCGTCACGCTGTCGTTGATGTCGAACTCGATGGAAACCTGGTGTCCGAGATCGGTGAGCTCCACATACAGACGCTGGGTGAGGCTGTTGAAGGCGTGGGTGAGGAAGAGGATGCGCATGGCGGCTAGCCCTGGCCTGGGTGGGTGATGGATGCGTCGCTAAATCCCCCCTGCACCCCCTTTTGCAAAGGGGGG
>CAIXFP010000522.1 GCA_903918705.1 uncultured Pseudomonadota bacterium | reverse complement strand
CCCCCCCTTTTGCAAAGGGGGGGACTGGTCCGCAGCACTACCGGTAGTCCGTGCGCCATCTCAGCCGTACCTCCGCATCGCCCATATGCGCAGGCCGTAGGCCAGGCCGTTGAGGCCCAGTTCCAGGGCGATCAGCACCAGTCCCAGGGCGATGGACAGGGACAGGTCGCCCTTGGCGGTTTCCAGGGCGATGCTGGTGGTCATCACCCGGGTGTAGCCCTCGATGTTGCCGCCCACGATCATCACCGCCCCCACTTCCGAGATCGCCCGGCCGAGGCCGGCCAACACCGCCACCACCAGGGAGTGGCGGCAGTCGAACAGCAGGGTCAGCACGCTCTGGCGGCGCGAATAGCCGTAAGCGGTGAGTTCCACCGCGTAGTCGCGCCAGGCGTCGGCGACGATCTGCCGCGCCAGGGCGGCCACCAGGGGCAGCACCAGCAGGGTCTGGGCCAGGATCATGGCGCCGGGCGAGAACAGCAGGCCGAGGCCGCCCAGGGGGCCGGAGCGGGACAGCAGGAGATAGACGACGACCCCCAGCACCACCGAGGGCATGCCCATCATGCCGTTCAAAAACACGGTGACGCCGCCGCGGCCGGGAAAGCGGGCCACCGCCACCCAGGCCCCGAGGGGCAGGCCCAGCAAAGCCCCCAGGGCCAACGCCGAAAGGCTTACCTGGAGGGACAGCCAGACGATGGCCAGCACCTGGGCATCCAGGCGGCCGAGCAGGGAAAAGGCGTCCAGCAGGGTGGCGAGCATGCTTCAGCCGCCGCCGCGCTGCATGGCTAGGTCCATGCGCCTGAGCAGGGCGGCGCGGGCGTCCGCGTCACCGGCGGTGAAGCGGATGTGGGCGCGCAGGGTAGGCAGGCGCAACAGGGCGATGACCCGGTCCGGGCCGGGTTCCAGGCGTATTTCCATGCGGGCGCCCCCGTGCCCCGCCCGGAATTCCAGGGGGCCGCCGCTCAACCCATCGGCGAAGGCGTTGCGCAGACCGTGGGCGAACTCCGCCGGGGTGGCGGACACCTCCCGCTCGATGGACTCCAGCATCAACCGCCGGCCACTCAGCCGCCAGCAATAGGCGGCCACACCGCCAGTTGGTCGCCCGCGCGCAATTGCCGGGCGGGCCGCTCGCCGGGGGAGAGGTAAACGCCATTGAGCAGGACCAGATGCACCATGCGCTCCGGCAATGCGTAACGCTGGATGATGTCCGCCACCGACTCGTGTTCGCCGGCCTCCAGGTCGATGCGGTTGTCTCGGCTGCCGGGCGGCAGGTAGTCGGACAGGTTGGCGAACAGCTTCAAGGTGATTTGCATCTTCAGTGGCGCAGCGCCGTGGGTTGCTGGCTGCACGCCAGGTAGGCTTCCGGAAAGCGCAGTGGCGCATCCTTCAACACCAGTTTCCAGTACCCCAGCCGGGTGCGGTTCTGGATCAGGCCGCGCAGCACGCCGACATGCTGGGTGAGGCCGACGGCGGTGGCGCCGATCAGCACGTCCTCCTGGAATTGCAGGCTGAGGTAACGGTAGTGGTCCGGGTCCACCCGCTCCACGCCGTCCGCCTCGGCGCCGCCCCACCACTGGCCGAAGGAGGTGGAGATGAGGCCCAGGGTGTCAAGCACGTTGATGGCCAGCACGCCGGGCAGTTTCACCTGGCCGCCGGCCATGTTCAGCGCCGCCACACGGGCCTGGTCGGCGGCGTTGGGCTGGATGGCGGACACCATGGGAGCGCCGCTGAACAGGTCGGGGGCCTCGGCCACGTCGCCGGCGGCGTAGATGCCGGGCACCGAGGTTTCCATGCGTTCGTTCACCCGCACCCCCTTGTCCACCCGCACCGGGGTGGCTTCCAGGAAGCCGACGTTGGGCGCCACGCCGGCGGCGACGATGAGCAGGTCGGCGGACAGCACCTCGCCGGTGGTGAGCTTGACCCGCAGGGGCGCATCGTCACCGGCGTCGATGCGCTCCACGCCGGCCTGGGTGCGCACCGCGATGCCCTTGGTTTCCACCCATTCCCGGATCATGGCGCCGGCCTTGGCGGTCATCATGCGCGGCACCATGCGGTCACCCATTTCCACCACCGCCAGGGATACGCCGCGGGCAGCCAGGGCTTCCATGATGATGCAGCCGATGAAGCCGGCGCCCAGTTGCACCACGCGGCTGTTTCGCCGCGCCAGGGCGGCGATGGCACGGGCATCTTCCAGGGTCCAGCAGGTGTGCACCTGGGGCAGGTCGATGCCGGGGATGGGCGGGCGCACGGGATGGGAGCCGGTGGCCAGCAGCAGGCGGTCGTAGGTTTCCCGGCCGCCGTCCTGGAACAGCACGCTGCGTCGTTCCGTATCCAGGGCCACGGCGCGGCCGGCGCGCTGGGTGATGCCGAGTTTGGCGAAATGGTCTGCCGATTTGCGCAAATAAGTGCCGGCTTCGTCGATCTCGCCCTGCAGCAGGTAGGGGATGGCCATGCGCGAATAGGGCGGCTCCGGCTCGCCCCCGGCCAGCACGATCTCTCCGGCGGGGTCCGTCTTGCGTAACGTTTCGGCGGCGATGACGCCGGTGGGGCCGTTGCCCAGGATCAGGTATTTCATGGAAGTCCTCACGCTCAGGCAGCGTTTGTGGGAAGGGATGCTCCCTCTCCCCTGGCCCCTCCCCCGCTTGCGGGGGAGGGGAGCAAGGCTACAGCCCCAGCCGTGCCAAGGTCTCGGCCTTGGGCACGCCTTCCGTGTCCCAGCCGCGCAGGTCGTAGTATTCCGGCAGCATCACCGCCAGGCCGTTGACCAGGCCCTTGGCCGGGCCGGTCTTGGCCGGTTCGGTGGTCAGGCGCGGCGGCAGGTTGTCGTCGGCGCGGGTCAAACCAGCGGCCAGGTTGAACTGCTTTTCCATGTTCCAGATGCGCTCGCCCACCAGGTTCAGCTTGTCCAGGGACCAGTCGCCCTCGCAGGCGGCCTCGATCTGCGGCTGGATGTCGGCCAGGCCCCAGGCGAAGCTGGTGAAGATGCACAGGCCGGAGGCGTCGAACACCGCGGTGGCGTCCTGGAACGCCTTGACCAGACCCGGTTTGCCCTCGGTGACCAGGGGATCGGTCTTGATCGGGATGCCCAGCACTTCGGACGCCACGGTGTAGGAGCGCAGGTGACAGGCACCACGATTGGAGGTGGCGTAGGTCAGGCCCATGCCCTGGATGCCGCGCGAATCGTAGGCCGGGAATTCCTGACCCTTGACCGTCATCGACAGTTCCGGATGGCCGTACTTGGCGCACAGGCGTCTGGAACCCTGGCCCAGTTCCTTGCCGAAACCCTCTCCCCTGGCGGTCATCTCGGTCAGCTTGACCAGGGCCTCGGCCGAGCCGAACGGCGCAT
>CAIXFP010000521.1 GCA_903918705.1 uncultured Pseudomonadota bacterium | reverse complement strand
TGCATGAAGGCCCACTGATTGAAGAACGGCAGCCGGCTCAAGGGGCTGGTCGGCAGGGGTGTGCGAAAAAAACGCAGGTCGTCGACCTGCTCCTCCAGCGCCTGGGTCTGCCCCTGCTTCGGGCTGGTCAGGTGATAGGTTTCCCAGCCGAGACGGCGCTGTCCGCGCAGGATGTTGGCACTGCGGAAGGTGTAGCCCGAGTGCAGCGGCAAGGAGTGGTCGAAGACGTGGAGGATGCGGAGGGTCAAGCTTGAATCTCCTGGTTGCGCAGGAACGCCTCGAACATCAGCAGCGCCCACAGGGGCGAGCTGTAGTCACGCGCGCCGCGGGCATGTTCGTCGGCCATGCGGCTCAGGAAGGCCATGTCGAACAGGCCGGTGTCGGCCATGCGCGGTGACCGCAGGGCCGCGCTCAGCTTGTCCTTGAGGGGGCCGCGGAACCATTCCGCCAGGGGGATGGAGAAGCCCATCTTGCGGCGATACATGATGTCGTGGGGCAGGTAGGGCTCCAGCGCCTGTTTGAGCATGTATTTGCCTTCGGTGCCCTGGAGCTTGAAGTCTACCGGCAGACCGGACACCCATTCCATCAGCTTGTGGTCGAGGAAGGGCACCCGCACTTCCAGGGCGTGGGCCATGCTGGCTCGGTCCACCTTGGTGAGGATGTCGCCCACCAGGTAGGTCTTCATGTCCAGGTACTGCACTTGCGAAACCATGTCCCGGGCCGGATTGTTCCGCTGGTGGCGGCGCAGCACCTCCACCGCCGAGTAGCCGTTGAGGCGGCGCTTGAACTCGGGGCTGAACACCCGGGCGCGCAAGCCGTCGCCCATCACCGAGACACCGTGAAAATAGCCTTCCACGGTGTCCCGCGCCATGGCCTCGAAGGTGGTCTTGGCGCGTAGCACCTTGGGCGCCCAGTCGGCCTTGGGATAGGTGGCTCCCAGGAAGCCGAACAAGGGTTTGCGGATACTGTAGGGCATCATCCGGCGCATCCGTTCCTCGTAGGAGTGCCAGCGGTAGCGGCGATAGCCGGCGAAGTTCTCGTCGCCGCCGTCGCCGGAAAGCGCCACGGTCACCGACTTGCGCGCCAGTTGGCAGACCCGGTAGGTGGGCATGGCCGAGGAATCGGCATAGGGCTCGTCGTAGAGGCGGGCGAGTTCGTCCACCAGGCTGTAGTCGTCCACCTCCACGGTTTCCACCCGGTGGTCGGTCTGGTAGCGGCTGGCCACCTGGCGGGCGTAGTCGGCCTCGTTGTACTTGGGATCGGCAAAGGCGATGGAACAGGTTTTCACCGGTTGTTCGGAGAGGCCGGCCATCATGGCCACCACGGCGGAGGAATCGACGCCGCCGGAGAGGAAGGCGCCCAGGGGCACTTCCGCGATCATGCGCACCTTCACCGCCTCGCGCAGTCGCTCGATCAACTCGTGCTCGGCATCTGCCAGGGAGAGGGCTAGGCGGTGCGGCTGGAACGGCACGTCCCAGTATTCCCGCGGCTCGCCCACCTTCTCGCCGCGCCGGATCAGGAGGCGATGGCCGGGCGGCATCTTCCGGGCGGTGCTGTAGATGGTGCGCGGCTCCGGCACATAGCCGTAGGCGAAATATTCTTCCACGGCCTGGTCGTCGATGACGCGGCGGAAGCCGGGCCAGGCGGTGAGGGTCTTGAGCTCCGAGCCGAACACCAGGAAACCGTCGTCGCTCACCGCGTAATGGAGGGGCTTCACGCCGAGGCGGTCGCGCGCCAGGAACAGGGTCTGCCGATTGCGATCCCACAGGGCGAAGGCGAACATGCCGCGGAAGTGGTGGACACAATCCTCGCCCCACTGCTCCCAGGCATGGACGATGGTTTCCGTGTCGGAGCGGGTCTTGAAGGTGTGGCCCAAGGCGGTGAGTTCGGGAATGAGATCGAGGAAGTTGTAGATCTCACCGTTGAACACCACCGCCACGCTGCCGTCCTCGTTGAACAGGGGCTGCTGGCCGGCGGCGATGTCGATGATGGACAGGCGGCGATGCCCGAGGCCAAGGCCCGGCTCCAGGTACAGGCCGGCTTCGTCCGGGCCGCGGTGCGATTGCATGTCGTTGATGCGGGCGAGCACATCGCGGTTGATGGCGCGCTGTTGACGCAGATCGAAGACGCCGGTAATTCCGCACATGTCAGTAGCGAGTAGCGAGTTGTGGGTAGCGATTAGCGAGGGCTGCTTCATACACGGCCTGATATGCCGCCGCCATGCGCGTCAGGGAAAAATCGGCTTCGATGCGCCGGCGTGCCGCCGCCCCCTCGCGGGCGCGGCGTTCCGGGTCGGAGGCGTAGTCTAGCAGCATGCCCGCCAAGGCCCCATCGTCGCCGGGCTGGAACAAGGCGCCGGTCACCCCCGCCGCCACCAGTTCCGGGTTGCCGCCCACCGCGCTGGCGAGCACCGGCAGGCCGCTGGCCATGGCTTCCAGGATGGTGTTGGAGATGCCCTCGCCCAGGGAGGGCAGCACGAACAGATCCATGGCACGCAACAGCTCGGCGGTGTCGTCGCGCTGGCCAGGCAGCCAGGCCTGGGCGGCGAGCCCCGCCCGGTCCAGCAGGGCCTGGCACTCGGCGCGGGCCGTGCCGTCGCCGACGATCAGGAGCCGCAAGCCGGTGGAGTTTTCCGCGCTTCGGCAAAGCTGGATGAAGGCCCGCGCCAGGGTCGGGTAATCCTTCACCGCCACCATGCGTCCGATGCTGCCGATGACGCAGGTGGCCCCCGTCAGAAAATCCGGCGGCTCCAGGCCGGGGCGGGCGCCCGCGCGCGGGTGGAATTTGCCGCTGTCGACGCCGTTGTAGATCTGCGTCAGGCGGGCCGGCCCCACGCCCACCGTGTCGCGCAGCCAGCCGGCGAGATCGCGGCTGACGCAGGTGTAGTGGCCCACCAGGGGGCGGGCGGCGCGGCGCAACAGGTTGTATTTCCAGTTCTCGCCGCGCAGGTCGAACACGTCGCGGCCATGCTCGCCGTGCAGGCGCGCCGGCACGCCGGCCAGGGCCGCGACGAACTGGGCTTCCACGGCGTTGAGGTTGCGGGTGTGGACCAGGTCGGGCTTGAGCCGGCGCAGGAGATGCCAGAGCTGGCGCATCCAGCGCAGGGAATGGCCGGGCGGCTTGCGCAGGTCGAAAAAGGCCACGTCGTCGCGCTCGATGCGGCCTTTGAAGTCGGTATGGTCGGTCAGGCTGATGATGGCGTGGCGAAAACGTTCCCGCGGCAGCCGGTTGATCAGGTTGACCAGGCCGTTTTCCAGGCCGCCGGTGCCGAAGTGGTAGACCACGTGGGCGAGCAGGGGCGCGCGGGTTTCCGGCGTCATCGCGCCTGATCGAGAACGGTGTCCAGGGCCGCCTTGTGGGCCGCGAGGAAGTCGCTCATGGCGGATGCGGCCGGGGAAGCATCGCTCTTGTCCCGATACGGCGCCGCGACGATGATGGCGGCGCCGCTGTCCGGGCGGTTGCGCATCCGGTCATAGGCCAGTTCCAGCTTGGCGCGATAGGGACTGACGTAATCCTCGCCGTCGATGCGGTTCCACTGCCAGGCCAGGAGGCGTTGGCGCTCGCCAGTGGATACCAGCCGCCCCTCGTAGATCGACGTCATCTGTCCCGCCAGGTTGCGGCCGGGGTATTCGCGCGCCACCTGGCGCCATTCCGGGTGTTTCTGGCGTATGAAGACGTTCTGGCTGGTGATGAGCTGGGCATTTTCCCGCTGGGTGCCATACCAGGCCAGGTAGAGCATGACCTCCTGTTCGCCGCGTCGGTAGTAGCCGACCTGCTGGACGTCCATGCCCTGCCACATCGGCAGCCAGGTGGTGATGGGCGTGGCAATGGCCTGCCAGCCGGCGGCCGGTCGCGGCAGGGCCAGGGCCGGATGCGGCACCGGGCGGTTGCCGAGATGCCCCTCATAGAGCGGGAACAGCATCAGTACCAGGGTGAGGAGGAGTACCGCCATGGGCGCCGAGCGCAGGGAAGTCGTCGGCGGGGGCGGGATTTCCTCCACAAGATCCTCGCGCCAGATCAATCCCACCGAGAACATGGCCAGCATGACGATGCCGAACCAGACCCAGCCGTAGATGAAGTGGTCGACGCCCAGGGCCAGCTTCATGTCCGAATAGTGGGCGATCAACACGATGATGGTGGCGCGCATGCCGTTGGCGAACACCGGCACGATGCAGGCCGCGATGCTGAAGGCGACGCGTTTCCACGGGGTGCGGTAGGTCAGGTAGGCGAACAGGATCCCCAGGGTGATGGAGGAAATCAGGTAGCGCAGGCCGGAACAGCCTTCCACCACGTTCCATTCGCCGCTGGGCATGGTGAAGAAGGGGCCTTCCCGGTACACCGGGATGCCGATCAGACGCACCGCACCCACGGTGAAATCGGCGGTGAAGTTGACCAGAGGTTGAATCAGGGACTCGCCGTTGGGCACCATGAGCAGGAGGAAACCCAGCGGGAACATGGCGGCGCGCAGCATCTTCAGGCCGAGCACCAGCCATACGCTGGCGATGAGCATGGCCACGAAGGCGTACTGCTCCACCACCCCCACCTCGCCCATGCGCGCCGCCAGCCAGCCCAGGGCGATGGGCACGATGGCCAGGAAGGCGCGGGCGTCACCCGCCACCGGCACCGCCGCCAGGCGCGGGCGGTCGCGCCAGAGCAGCCAGAGGGCGATGGGAAGGATGACGAAACCATGGGCATAGGTCTCGGAACGGTCCCAGATCGCATACATGGACAGGAATGTCGGTTGCAACAGGGCGGCCACCACCAGCCAGGCGAGAACCATGAACAACAGGGGCGGGCCCCACTTGGGCTTGTCTGCGGGCAACATCATTTCTCCAGGAGTTGGTCTACTCGCGCCAGGGCGTGGTCCCAGGCGAAATCGTACAGAACCCGGTTGCGCGCTGCCGGGCCGAGATCGGGTCCGTCCAGCGCGGCCAGGGTCTCGCGCACCAGGGTGTCGGCATCGGCGCCACAGCGCGCTTCCTCGCCAATGCGGGCGGGAATGCCCTCCAGGGCTTGCGGCGTGGCCACCACGGTACGAGCCATGGCCATGGCCTCCAGCACCTTGTTCTGGATGCCGCGGGCGATGCGTAACGGCGCCACCACCACACGGGCATGGGCCAGCCAGGGCCGCACGTCGTCCACCCGGCCGGTGACCAATACGCCGGGCAAGCCGGCCAGTTCCCGCACCTGGGGCGCCGGCCGGCTGCCGACGATGGCGAAGGTGAGGTTCGGGTAGCGTTCGCGCAGGCGCGGCAGCACGTCCCGGGCATACCAGGTGACCGCGTCCACATTGGGCCAGTAATCCATGGCGCCGGTGAACGCGACGGCTGGCCCCGCGTCCGGGTAGGGAAACGGGTAGTCGCGGGCGGGGGAAAAATACTCGGCATCGACGCCATTGTTGTAGAAGCCGATGCGATCCGCCGATTCCGGCGCCAGCTCGCGGAAATCTGCCGCCTCCGTGGCGGAGACGAACAGGCTGGCATCGAAGGCATGCGCCACCTTGCGTTCCCAGGCCAGCAGACGTTCGCCTTCGCGGCGATAGATCCAGGAAAGGGGCCAGGATTGGGTGGCGGCATACTGGCGCCACTTGTCCGAATCGATGTCGACGAAATCCATCACCCGCCGCACGACGCCGCCAGGCACAGTTCCCTCTTTGATGAAACTACCAGCCAACCGACGAGGCAGCCCAACGACGGCAGCCAAGTCGGGAGGGGAGGGGAGTTGCATGGCGAAGCGGGCCATGGCGGAGGAGTAGGCCAGTATCCGCGTGACACCGCCGCGCAGGTGCGCCGCCACCCAGCCCTGCAGGCCGGCATGGCGGTAATAGGGCAGGGTCAGCGGTTCGCCGGTGAGGAGGCCGGTCAGGGAACGAAGCTTGCCCAGGCGCGGATTCAGCCCGGCGAAATAGGTGGAAGCGCAGACGTTCCGCAATCTATCGCAATGGCGCCAGTCCTCAGGATCGTCCACGAAGGCGCCCAGGTGCACCCGATAACGCTTGGCCAAATGTTCCAGCAGGTGCCAGGCGCGTATCTTGTCGCCCTTGTCCGGTGGATAGGGTATGCGGTGGGCGAGAAAAAGCAGATCGGGCTTGCCCGAGGGGTAAGGAACGCCCTCCTCCCCGCTTTGCCCTTGCCCCATGTCCCTGGCTTCCCGCACCGGATTACCCCAGTTGCCGGATGATGTGCGGGCCGAGGAAATTCGCCAGCGGCCGCGGCATGCTTTGCCAGGCCTTGATGAACAGCCGGTACGTGGGGTTGTTGGGGTTGTTCTCCGGCACCGCCGCGGCGCGCACCAGGTGGTAGCCATAATGCAACGGTTGCGGCTCGAAGCCCCAGTTGTGCTTGAAATCCCAGGAGCCGGTGCCGGCCTTGCTGCGGCCGAAGTCGAACAGGCGGCAGCCCCGCTCCACCGCCAGGCGCATCACTTCCCAGTACATGAAGTCGCTGCCGGCCACGGCTCGGGCGGCGGCGGTGATGCCGGCGAAATAGGGCCAGACTTCCTCGCGGAAGTAATAGTTCATCACACAGCACACCACGCGGCCGTCCTGGGTGACAGTGACGATGTCCAGATCGTCGCCGAACTCCTCCAGCAGAAGGGCGAAGTAACGCCGGGGAAAGACCGGGGTGCCCAGGCGATGCCAGCTTTCGCAGAAGGCGGGATAGAAGCGGGCAAGATCGCGCTCGACTTCGCTCTTCAGTCCGGCCTTGATGCCCTTGCGCACCATGGCGCGCTGCTTGCGCGGGATCGCCTGCAGGTTCTTCTCGACTTCCGGATCCAGAGCCTTGCGGAAAGTGGCGTAAAGGTCGGTCGTGGGCCAGTCGGGATGCGCGGCGGCGTCACGGTCGCGGTATTCCAGGTGCCCCACGCCCAGCCGGTCCGCCAGTTCCCGCGCCGCGCCGTCCAGCGCCAGGCCGGCTTCCGCCGTGTCGGCGACGATGCCGCCGTACACGCTGTAGGGCATGGAGATCAGGGTGTGGCCGAACAACACGCTCCTGACCTCCCCCAGGGGCAACACACCCTCGATGCGTCCCGCTCGTTCCGCCAGGAGGAAGTGGCAGGGCTGGCGCAGGGATTCCTCGATTACCCGGCGCCAGCCGAAACGATGGAAGAAGGTGCCGCCGGGCGCGCCCAGCACGTAAGCGTCCCAGGCGACGGCATCGGCGGCGGTGGCGGCGCGGACGGTCAGCGGGGTCATTGCGCGATTTCCCTTGCATAGACCTGGTCGGCGCGGCCCCAGCGGAAATCGGCGCAGAGTCGGTCCAGTTTGGCTTCCATGCGGGCCAGATGGGTGTAGTGGCGGAAGCGGCTTCTAAGCGGGGCGCCCGGCACTCGCGGCTGCCCGGGATCAATTTCCCAGGGGTGGAAATAGAACATGGCGGGACGCCGCTCGCCGTGGTTGACCCGGCCGATCAGCCAGCGCGACACGGCATAGGGCAGCAGGCGGAAGTAGCCGCCCCCCGCCGCCGGCAGGTTGCGCCCGGCCAGATGTACCGTGGTGGGCGGCATTTCCAGCAGGCCGGGGCAGGAGGCGGGACGATAGGGGAAGCGTGGCGCCTCCGGCATGCCGTAATGGTCGTGGGCAATCGGGTAGATGCTGGAACTGTAGCGGTAGCCGGCCTCGGCCAGCACGTCCAGGGCCCAGAGATTGTCGCGGCCGATGGAAAAGCTGGGGGCGCGATACCCCGCCACGGCGCCGCCGGCCAGATCTTCCAGCAGTTTCTTGGCGCTGGCCACGTCCTCCCGGAAGGCGGTGGGGGTCAGTTCGCTCACCCGCTGGTGGCCATAACCGTGGCTGGCGATTTCATGGCCGGCGGCGGCGATGGCGCGCACCACCGCGGGATAACGCTGGGCGATCCAGCCCAGGGTGAAGAAGGTGGCGCGAACGTCGTGGCGCGCGAACAGGGCGAGGATGCGCGCGACGTTGGCCTCCACCCGGCATGGCCAGCGGCCCCAGGCGTCGCGGGCGATGGTGTGTTCGAAGGCGCCGACCTGAAAGTAATCTTCCACGTCGACGCTCATCACGTTGGTGATCGGGCTCATGCACTCCCGGCGTCGAGCCAGCCGCGCAGGTGGGCGGCGATGCGCACGGCGGCCTGGCCGTCCCAGTATTCCGGGTTGCGTCCGCGCTTGCCGCCGTTGGCGAGGATTTCCCGGAAACAGGCGAGGATTTTTTCCGGGTCCGGCCCGGTGAGAGTATTGGTCCCCTCGGCGATGGTGATGGGCCGCTCGGTATTCTCACGCACGGTGATGCAGGGCACCCCCAGCGCCGTGGTCTCTTCCTGGAGACCGCCGGAATCGGTGATGACCAGGGTGGCGTCTCGCATCAATCCGAGCATTTCCAGATAGCCCAGGGGCGCCAGCAGGCGCATGCCGGGCGCCGCCAGCAAGCCGGAGAGGCCCAGGCGCTCGGCCGCCGCGCGGGTGCGCGGGTGGATGGGAAACACCACGTCGAGCGTGCGGGCCACTTCGGCCAGGGTTTCCAGCAAGCGCTGCAATATGGCCGGAGAGTCGACGTTGGACGGGCGATGCAGCGTCACTACGGCATAGCCGCGGGGCGGTTTCCCACCCAGGGTGGTGGCTGCCGGTACGGCCCGATCCAGGTGGGCGCGCAGGGTGTCGATCATGACGTTGCCGACGAACTGGACGCGCTCCGCCGCGATCCCTTCGCGCAAAAGGTTGTCCAGGGCAGTGCGTTCGGTGGTGTAGAGAAGATCGGAAAGCTGGTCGGTGAGAATCCGGTTGATCTCCTCCGGCATGCGGCGGTCATCGCTGCGCAAGCCGGCCTCCACATGGATGACCTTGATGTTCTTCTTGGCCGCCACCAGGGCGCAGGCGATGGTGGAGTTGACGTCGCCCACCACCAGCACGGCGCGCGGCTGCTGCACGTCCAGCACCGGCTCGAAGGCGCGCATGATGTCGGCGGTCTGCGCCGCATGGCTGCTCGATCCGACTTCGAGGTTGACGTCCGGGCGCGGAATGCCGAGTTGTTCGAAAAAACTGTCGCTCATGGCCGGGTCGTAGTGCTGCCCGGTGTGGACCAGTTTCGCGGCAATGGGCCGCGCCGCGAAGGCGGCCATGAGGGGGGCGATCTTCATGAAGTTCGGGCGCGCGCCCACCACGCACAGCACTTCTGTCGTCATTCGTGCTCCTTGCCCAGGCTGACCGTATAAAGCACCTTGCGCACCAAAGGAATGAGGCGGTTGAGGGATCGTTCGATGGCGACCAGTCGCGTCTCCAGACCCTCCTGGAGGGCGGGATCGGCTACCGCGGTCGCCGGCAGCGGCGCGGCCGGCAATTCCGCCGCCACTTCATGGGGTTGCTGGTGGTGGACTTCCTGACGCAGGTCGCCGATCACTTCCCGCACCGCGGCCGCATCGAGATGCGGACGTTCTTCCAGGTATCCGAACAGCAGGATGCGGTCGCACAGGGTGTTGATACGCCGCGGCACGCCCTCGGTGAACTGAAACACGGCGTCGAAGGCATCCTCGGAAAACGACGGCGAACCCTGCCAGCCGGCGGTTTTCAGGCGATGCATGATGTATTGGGTGGTTTCCATGCGATCCAGCGGGCCCAGATGGTAGGAGGCGATCACCCGCTGCCGCAATTGCAGCATCTCCGGGCTTTGCAGCGTTTCGCGAAACTCCGGCTGGCCGAGTAGGAAGGATTGCAGTAGCGGTTTGTCGCCTTCGTGGAAGTTGGACAGCATGCGCAATTCCTCGATCGCGCTGCGGTCCAGATTCTGGGCTTCATCGACGATGAGCAAGGGCCGTTGGCCCTGGCGCACGGTCATGCGCAGAAAGTCTTCCAGGTGTTTCAGCACCGCGGATTTGGTGCTGCCTTCGGCGTTGAGGCCGAAGGCGGCGGCGATGCTGCGCAGGGCGTCGTCGGCGGCGAGCTGGGTGCTGACCAGTTGCGCGATCACGTAGATGCCGCTTTCCAGTTTGCGCAGGAGGCTTTTGGCCAGGGTCGTCTTGCCGGCGCCAACCTCTCCGGTGATGACGATGAAGCCCTCCCCCAGCGACAGGCCATACTCCAGGTAGGCAAAGGCACGCTTGTGGCCCCGGCTGGCGAAGAAGAAGCGCGGGTCCGGATTGAGTTGGAACGGTTTGTCCCGCAGGTGGTAGTAGCTTTCGTACATGGTCTACTCAGAAAGTCATACCGAGTTGGGCGCTGACGGAGTTTTCCCTGATGTTGCCGGTGCTCGCCACATTGGTCCTCTGTTCCGAATGGCGCGCGCTGAAATTGCTCGACACATGCGGGCTGATCTGGTGCGCCAAAGTCCAGTAAAGCGCGTAAGTATCGCTATTTTGTGTTGCAGCCTGCGCCGTGCTCCAGGTCGTGCCGACGCTGGTTGATGTGCGTCCGGAAAGCGGTAGCGCCCAGTTTGCGGAAAAGCTGCTGTCCTGGTCTGTCTGATTGGTGGTGGACAGGTATAGCCGGTGTGTCTGGCTCAGGGTGAAGGCAAGGCTGCTCCGGCCCAGTTCGAAGTTCAGGGTGCCGGCCCAGGTCTTGTTGTAAGTCGTCTGGTTCAGCACCTGGGAGATCGGCGCCAGCACGGAAACCGGCGTGCATCCATTCGGCATCGGTTGCCCCGGCACGACGGGCTGGAACACATAGTTGGGAACACCGACGCCCAGGTTGGTGTCGCAAAGGTAATACGGGAAGGCGACCATCTGGTTGAATTGCTGCGCGGCATTCACCACCGATTCCGTGTAGTTCAGCCCTACCACGGCGCGCCGCACGCGATGGTTGAGGTTGAGCGCGTAAGAGGTCATGCCGTAGGACGACAGGCCGTTGCTGATGGTATCGACGCCGAAGGTGCCGGAGTCGAAGTTCTTCTGGGCCGAGGCGGAAAAGGCAGTCAACACGGAAGGCGTCCAGTTGCCGCTCAGGCTGTAGGAATTGGCGTTGTCGCGCTTGCCCAGGGTTGCGGCAAGGCCGAACTTCGGGTTGGGTTTCCAGGTGCCGCTCAGGCCATAGGTCTTGCTGCCGCTGCTGCGGCCGGCGGTTGCCGTGAGGGTGAAATAGTTGGCCGGAATCCAGTTGACGCCGGCCACGGCATAGCTGCCCCCCTGCCCCTGCAAGGTGGACGCGCCCTGGCTGCCGTTATAACCACCGTCAAAAAATATCTGTGTCCTTTTGTAGACGGCATAGCCGACGTGATAGCTGTCATTAAGGATCACCGTGGTGGGGGCGCCGTTGCTATCGCTGCTGTTGCGGCTGGCGCTCGCCGAATAGGCCCATGGCCCAGGCCTGGGCCCGTTCTTCGCAGAGAAGGCCAGGTTGTTGCCGAAGCTGGTACCCAGCGTGTTGCCTCCGGCACTGGCGTAGCTCAGGCCCAGACTGGTGTCGGTGATGAGGCCGCGGTCGAACAGCTCGTTGTGCAGGCTGGGGGTGAGCGATACCGAACGAGTCTCGACCCGGTTCCCGTTGGTCTGGTAAACATCCTGGGACGCCGGCGCGAACTGCGATGCGTATTGCTGGCTGATTTGCGCATTGCCGGCGAGCTTCATCACCCCGGTCACCGGTTCGACCTGCATGGCGGCATTGAGGGACTGGGTCAGGTCGTTCTTGCCGGAATCATAGAGCCGGTCCGTCAAGCTATAGGTCAGGTTGGCGCTCCCTCTCTTGCCCTGCCGACTCAGGGACACCGTGGGTGTCACCTCGCTGATGAAAGCGGATTGGCCGCCATTCGCCGTCAGATCGACGTTGTCGGTATAGCGCTCGGACAGATTGACCCCGGCCGCGGCTTTCCAGTCGCTGGCCGCGAACGCCGTTGCGGAAAACAGCCAGAGAAGGCAACAGAGCAACCGTTGCAAGACGCTATGGCTCAGGAGCGTACTCGCCATAACCACCGTAGCCGTAGCCGAAACCGTAATCTCCGGAACCGCTCCCGGCCGAGAATTTGTTGAGCACGAGGCCGACGTGATCGCAATCAGCCAGGCGTTCCAGCGCATCGGTAATCGCGTCCTGGGGGGTACGTTCCGCCTCCACGACAAAAACGATCTGGCCCATGTAGGTCGCCAGCACCGAGGCTTCGCTGGTGGACAGTAGGGGCGGGCTGTCGAATATCACGATGCGGTCGGGGTAGCGGTTGGCGATGTCACGCACAAAGTTTTTCATCGCGGAACTCGCGAGCAATTCCGTCGCGTGGACGATGCTGTCACCCGCGGGCAAAACCGTGAGCTTGGCGATATTGGTCTTGACCAGCACATCCGACAGCGGCAGGCCGGGATCCCGCAGAACATCGATCAGGCCGCGTTTCGCCTTGAGGCCGAGATAGCGCATGACAGCGGATTTCGACACGTCGGCATCGACCAAAAGCACCGTGTGTTCCAGTTCCGTGGCCATGCTGATGGCCAGACTGATGGAGGTGAAGGTCTTCCCTTCGCCCGGCAGGGAAC
>CAIXFP010000520.1 GCA_903918705.1 uncultured Pseudomonadota bacterium | reverse complement strand
GTATTCGTCTACCCGGAGGTGGACGACTCGATCGAGATCGACATCAACCCCGCCGATGTGCGCACCGACACCTTCCGCGCCTCCGGCGCCGGCGGTCAGCACATCAACAAGACCGACTCGGCGGTGCGCCTGACGCACCTGCCCACCAACATCGTCGTGCAGTGCCAGAATGACCGCTCCCAGCACCGCAACAAGGACGAGGCCTGGAAGATGCTGCGCGCGCGTCTCTACGAGCTGGAACTGCGCAAGCGCCAGGCCGAGCAGCAGAAGCTGGAGGACTCCAAGGCC
This sequence comes from uncultured Pseudomonadota bacterium, assembly GCA_903918705.1. Lineage (GTDB taxonomy): Bacteria > Pseudomonadota > Gammaproteobacteria > Burkholderiales > Thiobacillaceae > PFJX01. The sequence continues at coordinate 3,304 of CAIXFP010000520.1, read as the reverse complement.
GACATCGGCTGGGGCCACCAGATCCGTTCCTACGTGCTGGACCAGTCGCGCATCAAGGATCTGCGCACCAACTACGAAGTGGGCAACACCCAGGCGGTGCTGGACGGTGACCTGGACCCGTTCATCGAGGCGAGTCTGAAGCAGGGGGTTTGATGGTTTGCTCCCTCCCCCCTGTGAAGTAGGTTGGGCAAGGCGAAGCGTGCCCAACAGCACTGCGGGATCAGGGATCCGGTGACGGCGACTCGCTGGGTGCCAGATAAATCTCGATCAGCACCCGCTTCCACGGATCGCGCGATTTCTGCAAGTGCAGGATGCGGGCCTCCACCGGCGTGCCACGATCCATCAGTCGGGCCAGGTCCACGTTGTCGGCGCGGGGCGCGTAGCCGATCTGGCTGCCGCGCCATTCCACCCGCACCGCCTTGGCGTCAAAGGGATTGTTCGGCTCGCGCTTGAGCACCAGCGGATCGCCCACGTTCATCAACGGAAAAAACGCCGCGCCGGCGTAGTGCTGGAAGCCGGCCAGGGGCGAGACCTGGAGAATTTCGCGCTCTTGCACCTCGGCGGCCTGTGCCAGGCTTGCCAGCAACAGAAGAGGCGCCAGCATGCGCAAGGCGGTCATTCATTCCCCCGAGTCGTGTCCTGGTGTCGGCATTATGGGCCGGCACGGCCCAGAACCGGCTCGCTGGAATGAAAAACGCCGGCGGGGCGCCGGCGCTACATCCTGGTGGTCCCTGTTCTTACTTGGCCGGAACCACCGGGGTGGCGGGCGCTGCCGGAGTTGCGGCCGGAGGCGTGCCCTGGCGTTGCGCGCGCAGTTCCTTGAAGTAAGCCTGGCGTTCCGTTGGCGTCATGGCTTTCACCTTGTCGCGTTGTTCCTGAGTGAGACGCGGATGATGCATGCCACCGGGGCCGCCCATCATCCCGGCGCCGGAGCCCATGTGTTTCGCGCGCATATCCTCCATGAATTTCTGCCGTTGTTCCGGCGTCATGGCCTTGAGCTGGTCTCGCTGTTCCTGGGTGAGGCGCGGGTGCAGGGGTTGCGGGCAGCCTTCGGTGGGCTCGGTGGCCTGCATGCATTTCTCGCGATGCTCCTTGAAGAAGGCCTGGCGCTCGGCCGGTGTCATGGCCTTGAGTTTTTCCCGTTGTTCCGGGGTCAACATCCGATGCATTGGCTCCATGCCGACAGGAGGGCCGGGTGGCGTGGCGGGGGTCGCGGGATCGGCCGCCAGAGCGGGAAGGGTAAAGGCCGTCACCAGGGCGGCGAGGATGAGGTTGCGGTGTTTCATGGTTGACTCCTTTGAAGTTTCAGCGCTGCGGGTTGGCTAAGTCCTGCGCGCACTGCCAGATTACTAACCCTGTGTTAGCCGCGGGTTGCTCAAATGCAAGCAGTTGTAACAAGACGTTTCCGGGGTAGGGATATTTCGCCAGCGCTCAGCCAGGGTGATGCGGTTCGTTCCTCACCACATCCTACGTGGCTCACCCCAAAGGGGAGGGAAAGCAATCCCCCCGTTCAACATTCAAAATTCAAAATTCAACATTGACCAAAAAACCCCACCGCCTCATCCAGCCTGCGGGTCCGCTTCATTGGCGGCAGGGCCTGCCAGATGCGACGGCCATAGCTTTTCTCCACCAGGCGCGGGTCGCAGATCATCAGCACGCCACGGTCGCTCTCGCGGCGGATCAGGCGGCCGGCGCCCTGCTTCAGGCTGATCACGGCGTGGGGCAACTGGTGGTCGAAGAAGGGGTTCTTGCCGGTTTGGCGCAGCACTTCCATGCGCGCCGCCAGCACCGGGTCGTCCGGCGGCTGGAACGGCAGGCGGTCGATCACCACCAGGGACAACGCTTCGCCGGCCACGTCCACGCCTTCCCAGAAACTCTGGCTGCCCAGCAGCACGGCGTTGCCGAGACGACGGAACTCGTCCAGCAGTTCGCTGCGGCTCTTCTCGCCCTGCAACAGCAGCGGGTAGCTCACACCCTCCGCGTTCATGCGCGATTGCAGCAGCTTGTGGGCGGCATTCATGGCGCGCAACGAGGTGAACAGCAGGAAGGCGCGGCCCCCGCTGGCCTTCACCAGGGGCCAGGCGGCATTGAAGGCGGCCTCGCCGTATTCCGGGGAATTCGGGTCCGGCATGTTCTCCGGCACATAGAGCAGGGCTTGCGTTGCGTAGTCGAAGGGGCTGTTCCAGACCCCGGTGTCGGCCTCCAACAAGCCGATTTCATGCAGGTAATGGGAAAAGTCGCCGCGCACCGAGAGGGTGGCGGAAGTGAAGATCCAGGCGCGGGAGTCGTTCTCGATCTGCTTCGCGAACAACTCGCCGGCGTTGAGCGGGGTGGCGTGGAACAGCACGGAATGGCTGGCGGCCTCCATCCAGCGCACCATGCCGGCCTCGGCGTCCGGAGCGAGCCACTTTTCCAGGCGATTGGCCGCCTCGCGGCAGCGCGTGTGGCATTGCGCCAGGGCTTCGGCCCGCTCCGCCTGGGATTCCAGCAGGACATCCAGCTTCGCCAGGCGCGCTACCATCTCGTCTACCGCCTCGCGGAACTCTTCCCTCTCCAGGGCACGGGCGGCGGGCAGGCGGGCCTGGGCGAGACCGATGGCGAGACGCACGTCGCGCGCAGCGATTTCCAGGTCGCCGGCGGCCATGGGCAGTTCGACGAAATCCTTGGCCGCCACCGAGGCTTCCACCTTAACGTCGCGGCACAGGTCGATGATGACGCCGGTGGTGACTGTCTCGCCAAAGAACAGGCTGGCGGTGGCGGGAAGCTGGTGGGCCTCGTCGAAGATCACCGCGTTGCTGGCTGGCAGCAGTTCGCCCGCCCCCTCGTCCTTCAACCACACATCGGCGAAGAACAGGTGGTGGTTGACCACCACCACATCGGCTTCCAGGGCCTTCTTGCGCGCCTTCAGGACGAAGCATTCCTTGTGCTGCGGGCATTCGTTCCCTAGGCAGTTATCGCGGGTGGAGGTGGCGAAGCCCCAGGCCGGGGAATCCTCCGGCACGTCGTTGCAGGCCATGCGGTCGCCGCTGCTGCTGAACTGGGCGTAGCGGGCGATGGCGCGCAGGTGCAGGGCCTCGTCGCGGCTCTTCAGGCGGGCTTCCGCAAGGGCGCGCTCCAGGTGGTAATGGCAGACGTAGTTGCCGCGCCCCTTCAACAGGGCGATGGTGACCGGCCGCGCCAAGGCGTCGCGCACGGCGGGAATGTCGCGGTGGAACAACTGGTCCTGCAGGGTCTTGGTGCCTGTGGAAACGATGACCTTGCCGCCGAACAGCAGGGCGGGAATCAGGTAGGCCAGGGTCTTGCC
>CAIXFP010000519.1 GCA_903918705.1 uncultured Pseudomonadota bacterium | reverse complement strand
CGTCGTGGGTGAGCAGGGCCGGCTTGCCGCCCACCGGGCGGGTGAAGTTGCAGTTGAGGTAGGCCACCGGGGTTTGCAGGCCGCAGTCGGTCATGCGCCGGGTGATGGCGTCGTCCATCCAGGCCCCACCCCGCTTGGTGTCGCGGGCGTGCAGGTCCAGGTAGAACTGGCCGATGCGTTGCCCCGCCTGGTCGGCGATGGCGTAGAACTGCACGTCCTCGTGCCACACCGGCGCGCTGTCGGGGGTGATGGCCAGGCCGTAGAGGGTTTCGATGACCTTGAACAGGCCGGCCAGAACCTTGGGTTCCTGGAAGTACTGTTTGACCTCGTTTTCCGAGAAGGCGTAGCGCTCCTCCCGCAGTTTCTCGCTGGCGTAGGCCACGTCCCAGGCCTGCAGGTCGGGCAGGTCCAGATTCGCCGCGGCGTAGTCGCGCAGTTCCGCCATGTCGCGCTCGGCATAAGGCTTGGCGCGCATGGCCAGTTCATCGAGGAAGTCCAGCACCTGGGCCGGGGTTTCGGCCATCTTGGGTTCCAGGGAGACCTGGGCATAGGAGGCGAAGCCCAGCATCTTCGCCTCCTCCTGCTTGAGTTCCAGGATGCGGGCGATGAGCGGGGTGTTGTCCAGTTCTTGCGGGCCGAATTCCGAGGCGCGGGTGGTGTAGGCGCGGTACATCTCTTCCCGCAGCGCCCGGTTGGCGCAGTACTGCATGACGGGCAGGAAGGAAGGGGCCTGCAGGTTGAGTTTCCAGCCGCTCTTGCCATCCGCTTCCGCCATTTCCTTGAACATGGCGCGGGCATCGTCCGGCAGGCCGGCCAGTTGCGATTCGTCTTCGATGAACTTGGACCAGGCGCGGGTGGCGTCCAGCAGGTTTTCCTCGAACTTGGCGGAGAGTTTGGCCAGTTCTTCCTGGATGTCCATGAAGCGGGGCTTCTGGTCGTCGGGCAGGTCGGCGCCGCCCAGGCGGAAGTCGCGCAGTTCGTTGGCGAGGATCTTCTGGCGCGCCGGGGTGAGGGCGGCGGGCGCGGGCGTGGCGGCCAGGGCCTTGTACTGCTTGAACAGGCCTTCGTGCTGGCCCAGTTCGGCGTAGTACTGGGTGATCTTGGGCAGGTTGGCGTTGTAGACCTCACGCAATTCCGGGCTGTCCAGCACCGAATGCAGGTGGGAAACCTGGCCCCAGGCCCGCGACAGGCGCTCGTTGGCGTCGTCCATGGGCACGACGAAGGCGTTCCATTCGGGCGCGGCGCTTAACTGGCGTTCCACCAGGGCGCGGTTCTCCGCCAGCAGTTGGTCGACGGCGGGACCGACGTGTTCGGGGCGGATTTCGCTGAAGCGGGGCAGGCCGGAGAAGTCGAGCAGGGGATTCATGGGGTGGGCGGCGTGAGTGGCGGTCGTGGGGATATTGGGGCGTGGGCAAAGACTACAATGCCCGGGTTCCTCGACGCCCGTCCCGCATGCGCAAGGTTTTCCTCCGTAACCTGTTCCGCTACTACAGCTTCTATACCGGCGGCTTCGTCATGTTTCTGCTGTCCCTGGCGGTGGCGGAATACATGGGCATGCCGGAGCAGTGGATCGGCTGGACCTTCATGGCGGCCACTGTCGGCCTCTACGCCGCCATCGGCATCATCAGCCGCACGTCCGACATCGACGAGTTCTACGTGGCCGGTCGCCGGGTTCCCGCCGTCTACAACGGCATGGCCAGCGGCGCCGACTGGATGAGCGCGGCCTCCTTCATCGGCATGGCCGGCACTCTCTACCAGAAGGGCTATGACGGTCTGGCCTTCATCATGGGCTGGACCGGCGGTTACGTGCTGGTGGCGCTGTTGCTGGCGCCGTACCTGCGCAAGTTCGGCCAGTACACCATTCCCGATTTCATGGGCGCGCGCTACGGCGGCAACGCGGCCCGGATGGTGGCGGTGCTGGGTACTCTGCTGGCCTCCTTCACCTATGTCACCGCCCAGGTGTTCGGGGTGGGCATCATCACCAGCCGTTTCCTCGGCATCTCCTTCGAGACCGGCGTCTTCGTGGGCCTGGGCGGCATCCTGGTGTGCTCCTTCCTGGGCGGCATGCGGGCGGTGACCTGGACCCAGGTGGCGCAATACATCGTGCTGATCATCGCCTACCTGATGCCGGTGGTGTTCATGTCCTACAAGCTCACCAGCGTGCCGGTGCCGCAACTGGTCTACGGCGAGGTGATGCAGGATCTGGCGAAGCGGGAGAAGGAGTTGATGGCCGACCCGGTCCAGAATCAGGTACGCGCGGACTACGCGGCGCGCGCCAGGGCGATCGAGGCGAAGTTGCAGTACATCGACGCGGCCGGGCCGGCGGCCAATGTCGATGCGGCGAGCCGGGGCCGTTGGCAACGGGAAATGCAGGACGCCCAGGACAAGGCGCGGCCGATCCAGCCTCACGCGGAGGCTTTTCCAGGGGATACCCCGGCGGAACGGGACGGCGCCCGCCTGAATTTTCTGGCGCTGACCTTCTGTCTGATGGTGGGTACCGCGGCCCTGCCCCATATACTGATCCGCTACTACACCACTCCTTCGGTGCGGGAGGCGCGGGAATCGGTGTTCTGGTCGTTGTTTTTCATCTTCCTGCTCTACTTCACCGCGCCGGCCTATGCGGTATTCGCCAAGTATGAGGTCTACACCAACCTGATCGGCACCCCCATCGCCGAACTGCCCTCCTGGGTGGCGTCCTGGGCCAAGGTAGGGCTGGTGTCGGTGGAGGACATCAACCACGACGGCATCCTGCAACTGGCGGAATTGACGTTGAACCCCGACGTGATCGTGCTGGCTACCCCGGAAATCGCCGGTCTGCCTTATGTGGTGGCCGGCCTGGTAGCCGCTGGCGGCCTGGCGGCGGCCTTGTCCACCGCCGACGGCCTGCTGCTCACCATTGCCAACGCACTGTCCCACGACGTGTACTACAAAGTGATCAATCCCCAGGCCTCCACGACGCGCCGCATACTTCTGGCCAAGGCACTGCTCCTGGTGGTGGCGTTGGTGGCAGCCTGGGTCGCGGCGCAGCGGCCCGATACCATCCTGTCCATGGTGGCCTGGGCCTTCTCCATCGCCGGCGCCTGTTTCTTTCCCGCCCTGGTGCTGGGCATCTTCTGGAAGCGCGCCACCCGAGAAGGCGCCATTGCCGGCATGCTGATCGGAATGGGCCTCACCCTTTTTTACCTGATTGGCGTGAAATTCTTTGCCATGCCGAAATGGTTCGGCATCACCGATGTTTCCGCCGGCATTTTCGGAATACCCGCCGGTTTCCTCGCCATAGTCACGGTCAGCCTGCTCACACCGGCGCCCAATGCCGCCACGCTGGAATTGGTGGAGCACGTGAGATACCCGGTATTGCCGAGGAAGTCGTAGGTCGCCCACCGCCGCCCCCGTATACTCCGCGCCGGAGTTGGCCAGGCAGCCGCTGTGCGGTTCACCGCATGGAGGAAAGTCCGGGCTCCACAGGGCAGGGTGCCAGGTAACGCCTGGGCGCTATAAGCCGCAAGGCCCAAGGCGACGGAAAGTGCAACAGAGAGCAGACCGCCGATGGCCGGCCGCAAGGTCGGATCAGGCAAGGGTGAAACGGCGAGGTAAGAGCTCACCGCGGACGTGGCAACACGGACGGCACGGCAAACCCCACCCGGAGCAAGGCCAAATAGGCAGGCGCGTCTTTTGACATCGGCGGCCCGCCGAGCCTGCGGGTAGGCTGCTAGAGGCGACGGGCGACCGTCGTCCCAGATGAATGGCT
>CAIXFP010000518.1 GCA_903918705.1 uncultured Pseudomonadota bacterium | reverse complement strand
GAAGGCGGCATAAGGATCGTCCACATCGATCTCGGTACTGGTCTTGTTTACCCGAACGACGAGTGAAGGATCGCGCTCGGCGATCTTGTCGGCGATAACCCTGGGTACCAATTCGGTGGCGCCGCCCAGGCAGACGATCACCAGGCGCCCGGCCACCAAATGCGCCTGGACCGCGGCCGACACATAGATCCGGTCGATCTTGTTGCCACGGGTGAAGTTGTAGGCGATGTCGCCAGCGCCCTTGCTCTGGCGATTCTGCTGCACCATCTGGGCAATTTGCGCCTCGATCGCCTTCTGGGTGGCGGCCGCATCGCGCTGGGCATTGAGCTCCCGGGCCCGCTCGGCATGCTTGCGTTGCGTTTCGAGTGCGGCCAGACGCGCTTCATCGACACTTTGCGTGCCGGTCTGGCGCTCAATCTTCTTCTGCTTGCTCTTGTCCTGGTGGACCTGTTTGATCTTTTTCTTGTCGATCAAGCCGGCTTTCAAAAACTGCTCTTGCAAAGACGCCATGCGTGCTGCTCCGATGTGAGTCCGCCGGGCCAGGCGGCGGCGCCGGCCACAGGGTCGGCCAGCATAGCAAAAGTGGGCGCCGCGTTCCGCCGCGGCTTCCGCCTTACCGCAGCCCCAGATCCGCCCCCAGCGGCCTGGCCGGGTAGTGGAAGTGGACCGGGCCGTCCGGCTCGGCATGGATGAACTGGCGCACGAAGGGGTCGTCGGAGGCGAGGATCTCCGCCGTGGGGCCTTCGGCGACGATGACGCCGTCGGCGAGGAAGTAGACGTAGTCCACCACTTTCAGCGACTCCGAGACGTCATAGGTGACCACGATGGAGGACACCCCCAGGGCGTCGTTCAGCCGCCGCAGCAACTTGGCGATGACGTTGAGAGAAATCGGATCGAGGCCGGCGAAGGGCTCGTCATACATGATCAGCATCGGATCGATGGCGATGGCGCGGGCCAGGGCGACGCGCCGTTCCATGCCGCCGGAGAGTTCCCGCGGCATCATCTCGTGAGCGCCGCGCAGCCCCACCGCGTGCAGTTTCATCAGCACCAGGTCGCGGATCATGCGTTCCGACAGGTCGGTGTGCTCGCGCATGGGGAAGGCGATGTTCTCGAACACCGAAAGGTCGCTGAACAGCCCGCTCACCTGGAACATCACCCCCATCTTGCGCCGCAGCTGGTAGAGGCCGGCGTTGTCCAGGGCGTGCACGTCTTCGCCATCCACCAGCACCTGGCCCCGCTCCGGCGTGAGCTGGCCGCTGATCAGGCGCAGCAAAGTGGTCTTGCCGCAGCCGCCGGTGCCCAGCACAGCCACGACCTTGCCACGCGGAATGGTGAGGTTGATGCCGTTGAGTATCTTGCGATTCTCATAGGAGAAATGCAGGTCGCGAATTTCGACGACGTTTTCAGTGGACAACTTCTCAACTCCAAACATGGCGGTGGCGGGGCGAAGGTATGCGGGGCCGGTGGCCGCGGTCAAGCGCTCTTGATCACCAGCACCGGGCATTTCGCGTGGATCACCACCTGTTGCGAAACGCTGCCCATGAGCAGGCGGTCGAGGCCGGAGCGGCCGTGGCTGCCGAGCACGATGAGATCGCACTCGTATTCCGCCGCGGCGGCGACGATGGCCTGGGCGGGATGGCCCTGCCTGGCGACGCTGTCGGCGGCCACGCCGTCCTGGCGCAGCAGGTCGCGCACCCGGTCGGCCAGGGCCTGGGCTTGCTCGCAGTGCGGTTCGTCCTTGGCGCCCACCGACAGGACCGTCACCGGCAGGCCGCAACGTCTGGCCAGGCTGGCGGCGGCCACCGCCGCCGCGTTGGCGTGGCGGGAACCGTCCACCGCCAGCAGGATGCCCTGATCCCAGATGTCCGCGGCCGTGGGCACCACCAGCACGCTGCAATGCACGTGCCCCACCACGCGGGCGGCGGCCTCGCCCAGTACCAGGCGTTCCAGCCAGTGCACGCCGCGGCGTCCCATGATCACCAGATCGGCCTGGCTCTCCTCCGCCTGGGCTGCGATTTCGTGGACCGGCTCCTCGCCGAAGCGCAGCACCGGCGCGCAATTCACGCAGGCGGTGCCGGCCTGTTGTTCGACCTGTTGCAGCACGGCGCGGGCGGCGTCCTCCGCCTGGCGCACGCCGGCCGGGTTGAACATGGCGTAATCGGCGGCGGTGCGCGCCATGTGCATCACGGTGAGCCGGGAGCCGCAACGGCTGGCCAGATGCAGGGCGACGCGCACGGCGCCGCTGCTCACCGCGCTGCCGTCGGTGGCCAGCAGCAGTTGGTCGAAACGGGCCAGGGGAGAAAGCTGCGCGGTCATGATGCGTCCTCGGTGAAGTTACCTTCGCAAGGATAGGACATGGCGCGCGAAGCGCCGGGGCGGCATCCGGCCGTGGCGGCCGAGGGAATCGAGCCCACCCGGCGCCTCGGCTCAGGGCGTCACGCCGCCGCCGCTGTTTTTCAACAATTGCAGGACGGCCTGCAAGCGCCGGCTGGCGATGCTGACCGAGTTGGCGGTGGCGGAGAGTTCGGCGGTCTGGGCGGTGATGACGTTGAGGGCGCTGGCCACGCCGGCCCGGTACTGGTTCTCGGCGATTTCCCGCGCTCGCGCGGCGGCCGCCAGGGCGCGCGCCTGGGCTTCGCTCTCCTGTTCCAGCAGGTGGGCGGCGGAAAGGTTGTCCTCCACTTCCTGGAAAGCGCTGAGCACGGTCTGGCGGTAGCTGGCCACGGCCTGGTCGTAGCCGGCGCCGGCCTGCCGGATGGCCGCGTCCCGAGCGCCGCCCTCGAACAGGGTGGCCGCCAGGCTGGGGCCCAGGGACCAGATGCGGTTCGGGGCGGTGAGCAGGTTGGAGAAGCTGGCGCCACGGTAGCCGAAGCTGGCGCCCAGATTGACCACCGGGTAGTAGGCGGCATTGGCGATGCCGATGTCGGCGTTGGCGGCGGCCATCTTGCGCTCGGCGGCGGCGATGTCGGGGCGGCTTTCCAGCAAGGTCGAGGGAATCAGGGCGGGTACCGGCGGCAGGGTCGGCAGGCGGGCGTCCGCGTTCAGGGCCAGGGCCGCGGGCGCCTTGCCCACCAGGGTGGCCAGGGTGTGTTCCAGTTGGGCGCGCTGATTTTGCAGGTCGATCATCTGGGCCTGGGCGGTGCCCAGTTGCGTTTCCGCCTGGGCTACATCCAGTGGGGAAGCCGTCCCCGCGGCGACGCGGTTGCGGGTCAGATCGAGGAAGCGCTGGTAGTCGGCCACGCTGCGCCGATACAACGCGCCTTGCAGGTCGGCGGCGCGCAGTTGCACGTAGGTCTGGGCCAGCAGCACCTGGGCGGACAGGCGCGCCGCGGCGAGATCGGCGCCGCTGGCGCTGGCCTGGGCCTCGGCCGCTTCCACCTGGCGACGGATGCTGCCCCAGAGATCCAGCTCCCAGGTGGCGCTGGCGGAAAGCCCGAAACTGCGCGGTTTGCCGGCGGCGGCGTTGGCATTGCCGGTCACCACCGGCAATTCCCCGGCGTGGACAATGTCGGCGGCGGCGCGGGCGGCGCGGTACTGGGCTTCCGCCACCTTCAGGTTCTGGTTGTTGATGGCGACGTCCTGTTCCAGTCCATCCAGGACCGGGTCGCCCAGGGCTTTCCACCAGGTCGGGTTCGCCGCCAGCGGATGGGCGGCGGCGGCTTGCCAGGGGCCCGCCTCCTTGAAGGCGGCGGGCAAATCGGTCCTGGGCCGCGCGTAGTCCGGTCCGCCGGCGCAGCCGGCCAGGCTGGCGGCGACGAGCAGGCTCAGCAGGCGCTTAGTTACACAATTCGGCACGAGGTTTCTCCGATCAGGGATGAGCCGGGCCCGCATCCGGCAGGACGGCGGGGACGACAATCGCGTTCCCGCCGGGAAATGGGGGCGCGTCTTCCAGCGGCGGCGGCTCCCGGCGCGCGCCCAGGAAGCGGGTGCGCAGGCGGTCCAGGGCCACGTAGACCACCGGCGTCGTGTACAGGGTCAGTATCTGGCTGACCAGCAGGCCGCCGACGATGGAGATGCCGAGCGGCCGGCGCAGCTCGGCGCCGTCGCCGAGGCCGAAAGCCAGCGGCATGGCGCCCAGCAGCGCCACCATGGTGGTCATCATGATCGGCCGGAAGCGCAGCACCGCCGCGCGGTAGATGGCGTCGCCGGCGCCGACGCCGAGGCGGCGCTGCCGCTCGATGGCGAAGTCGATCATCATGATGGCGTTCTTCTTGACGATGCCGATCAGCAGGATCACGCCGATCAGGGCGATGACGCTGAACTCGGTGTCGAAGGCGAGCAGGGCCAGGAGGGCGCCCACGCCGGCGGAAGGCAGGGTGGAGATGATGGTGAGCGGGTGCAGCAGGCTCTCGTAGAGGATGCCCAGGACGATGTAGATGGAAATCAGCGCCACCAGGATCAGGATCGGCTGGCTGGACAGGGAATCCTGGAACGCCTTGGCGGTGCCCTGGAAGCTGCCGTGGATCGAGGTGGGCACGCCCTGCACGGCCATCGCCCGGTCGATGGCCACGGCGGCCTGGCCCAGGGACACGCCCACGGGCAGGTTGAAGCTGATGGTGGAAGCCGGGAAGCCGGCCTGGTGGTTGACCGCCAGGGGGGTATAGGTGGCGGCGATCCGGGCGAAGGCCGCCAGGGGCACCTGGGCGCCGCTCGCGGTGGTGAAATGAATCTGCTTCAGGGTCTCCGGGTTCTCCAGGAACCGGGGTGCCAGTTCCATGACCACCCGGTACTGGTTGAGCGGGTTGTAGATGGTGGACACCTGGCGTTGGCCGAAGGCGTCGTTCAACGTGGTGTCGATGGCGGACATCGTCAGGCCCAGACGGGCGGCGGCATCG
>CAIXFP010000517.1 GCA_903918705.1 uncultured Pseudomonadota bacterium | reverse complement strand
CGAACGCCGCCAGCCAATCCGGGGTCTGCCACTTGTGGGCGAGCAGGCTGACCGCCAGGGCGATCGCCACCACGACCGCGCCGTGGCCCAGGGAGAACAGGGCGCCGCAATAGCGGGCGAGACGGCGGTTATTGCGTGAGTTGAAACGGGTCAGACCATCGATGGTCGCCAGATGGTCGGCATCGAAGCCATGTTTGAGGCCCAGTACGAAGACCAGCAGACTGAGGGCGAGCAGATCGTGGGGCAGAGTGTCCATGAGCATTCTTCAGGATTCGTTCCTGGGAATGGTAGCCGCACGTATGACAAAAGCAAATTACGTCATACCACGCGCTGCCCACGGCTGTGCCCTCTTCCGATCTGCCCTATCGTTCCCGAGAGCCACTGTACCGGCCATCTGGCGCGCATGCACAGCCCAGGGTCGACGCGGTGCCATGAGTCCGCGGCCACGTTACCTGGGCGGCCTGGTCGGGCCGCCGCGGCGGTCGCCTCGGCCCGGGTGCTCTGGGGCAAACCGGGGACACGAGGGGATCGACACCCGTGCTATTGGCTTGCTCGCGGCCCCTGGAATCCCATAGAATGCGCCCTCCCCAGGTTCACCTCCTGTCGGACAGGCTGGACTTATCGGCCGTTGCTGATCAATGGTGGTGGTAGCTCAATTGGTAGAGTCCCAGATTGTGATTCTGGCTGTTGTGGGTTCGAGTCCCATCCATCACCCCAAACACCCTTGCGGTTCCGACTGATACCAGCGTCGGCCGCGAAACTCCCCACGATATTCGTGCCATTCCGGGTCAACGCGGCTCTTGTGGCGGAGCCTGCCGCGGCCAGGAATTCCTGGCCCGGCAAGTACGCTGAACCCGCCTCCCGCGAGCTGCCAGCTCGTCAATCGCCGAAGGATATTCCGTAAGCCAACAGGCCACTTGCGGTCTTGGTCGCTTCGACGGTGATCAGCACCCCGTTGCTCATCTTACTTTCCTGGCCATTATCAAAGCCAATGTTGCCGGCCAGACTGACATTGAAGTTTCCCACGCCGTTGACCTGAAGCACGAAGGTTCCGGCGGCGGCGTTGTAGCCGCTTACCGTGCCGACGTACTCGACCGTACTTTCGGACGGAGCCGTGCCGTTGATCGTTACCGAACTGGCTTTGACCACGTTGCCATGTATCGACCCGATCACGTTCACATAGGCGCCGTTTGCCAGTCCGGTCGATTCACCGTCATTGGCCTCCGAAGCATCCACCACAACGCCGCGCACGGTAAACGTGGTTCCTCCCGCATAACCGGTGATGGTTCCGTTCAGAGACACAGTTGGCAGCGGGCCGGAGGCGACGCTGAGCGTGGCCGCGACAAGAACGTCATTGGCGGGCTGGCCGTTTACCACGACGTAATCCCCCACGTGGGGCGAAGGCAAGGCGGGGTTACCCGGCACGACTGTAATCCCGGACACGCTGAAACGCCCACCGCTGCTGGTGGCGGCAACCAGGCCGGAAATCGTGGTGTTCACGCTGCCGCCATTCAGGCTGCGGATGCGTAGGACGCTGGCGGCCAGTGTGCCGCCAGTCGGCGGGGCCGCGCTCACCACGTTGACCAACTGCCCATTGGCAAGGGAACTGCCCTGCGGCAGCAGCGAGGTGGCTGGTCCATAGCTGACCGTGGTCGAGCCAATCATGAAAGTCCCGGCCCCTGGATTCAGGTTGGACACGACACCCATGATCCGGGTGGACGCAGTCGTCACCAGTTCAACGCGGGTGGCCTGAATATAACCGATGCCACCGGCTTCGTTGTACAGGCCGTGCACCTCCACCGCCATACCCGGGCTGAGGGCGCCCAGACCGCTTGTCCCGAAGAAATAGGTCTGCGGACCAGCCAGGGCACCGCTGTTGATTTTGATGGTCACGCCATTCACGACCATGGTGCCGGAGGCGTTATTGACGGCGCTGACCAAGCCCGCCACGGACGGTTCAATCAGCACGGTGGCCGGGTTGCCCTGGTTGTCGAGCTGGATCTGGACCTGCTGGCCCAGGGCGACAGCCAGAGAACTGGTTGGGGCGTTATCTCCCTGGGTATTGTCGGCAAAATATTCCGCAGTGGCGCTGCTATAGGTATCGTCATCGACCAGAAGACTGCCGAAGCCGGTGACAGTCCCATAGGCGACGCCGGTGCCACCCGTTCCGACACCGCCCGCTGTCTGTGTGCCGCCGCTACCACCGCCACATGAGGCCAGTGAGCAGGCCAGGAAAAAGGAGGCAAACAAACGGAGGAGTTTATTCAGGTTCACTTGATGTCTCACTCTCGGAAAAATGGAGTTCCGGGTTCGCGGGTTCGTCCCAGAAATAGGCACCGAACCGCATGCGGTGATTGGCGTTCGGCAAGGCGCGGTCGCGCTCATACAGCCGGCTGGCCAGCTTGATCATTTCCAACCGTGCCTGCGTCCAGAGTTTCCTGGCCAACTCCCTCAGCAAGCCGGCCGATTCGGGGGTGATGCCTTCGGCAAAGACGCTTTGTTCCAGGCGCGCCGCGTCACCCAGCAGGTTGGCCACGGCGGCGCTGGCGTGGTCGGAAACATTGTCTCCGAATAGTTCGACGATTTCACGGCTCCCCGCGCGCGGGACAAAACCCTCCGGGTGGAGAACCACCATTTCCTGGCCCTGTAGCGTTTCCACCTGGGCCAGGCCAAGACGGGTGAGCTCGGACAATAGGGTAAAAGGATGGACGTCCTGAGTGACGGTCAGGGCCAGGCTTTCGAATGAAGGTTCCGGTCCGAGCCTGGGCAGCGGTTTCGGCCGCTGCCGCTGATCCAGGTATATCGGTTCATGGGCCCAGCGCGCATAGATCTGCGCGCTCAGGGACACCGATTTGGCAAGACTTTCCTCCAAACCGGTATCTCGCCATTTCCGCACATCCTTGCGGTGGATACCGCTGAGCAAGCTGATGGCCGAGTCGGTATCGCTCCGGCCAGTTCTGTGCAATTCCAGGCACGCCTGCTCGATAAAGATCGGTTTCAACTCGGATGCAAGCCGCGTGTAGTCGATGCCGCATGACAGCAATAGCTTCACCAGGGGGGCCAGGATGCTCCGCGACGCGGACAGCACGTCGTTGGCCTGTGGCAGCGGCATTGGCGTGGCATTGCTTTGCGGAAGTACCCGGGGTGGCCGTCCCATCGATGTCGGTCGGTAAATTGGTATCTGCGGTGAGCAAAGTATATGCGAAAACATATTGCCTGGGAAAGTATCCCATGTTAAATTGACATCGGCGATGTGGGTATGTCGCGTTTTTTCCAACGGCAGGTCTGATCCGAAAGCACATCAAACTGCAATCGGGCGGAATCGAGAGGAGTTTGAGATGACCATGAGCAAGCGGATTCAGATGAGCGCGGCCGCCATGATCCTGGCCCTGGCTGGGTGTGGCGGAGGGGGTGGCGGCGGTTCCGGGAGCGGCAGTGCCGCGCCTGCCACGACTTTGGTGGGGACGTTTATAGATGCCCCGGTGGCGGGGTTGGAGTTCGAGTCCGCGTCGGGAGGCGGGGTGACCGATGCCAACGGTAACTTCACCTACCAGGCTGGGGAGTCGGTCAATTTCCATATCGGCAATCTGCAACTGGGACAGGCCGTACCCCATGATGGCTTGGTCACCCCGTTGGATACGGTCGGTACCACCGATGCGGCCGATCCTAGAGTGGTGCGCATTCTGCAAACCCTGCAATCCCTCGACACCAATGGTGGTGCGGGGAATGTGATCCAGATCAGCGCAGGCACCCGCGATGCGCTGCGTACCCAGCCCACCCTCGATCTGACCAGCAGCAGCGTGACCAATGCGGACCTGGTCGCGACCCTGCAGGCCAATGACAGCATGTCGACCGGGGTTACGGCCACCATCGGCGGCAGCCTCAAGGTTGCTCAATCGGTGGCAGTCAGCCAATTCGCCGCCAATCTCAAAACCCAAGCGAACCCCGGCCTGGGCTATACACCAGCCGTACCCGCCGCGACGGCAAGTGGGGGCTACAGTCTGGTCGCCTGGAACGACCTGGGGATGCATTGCGTAGACGGCAAGGATTATTCGGTGTTCTCCATCCTGCCGCCCTACAACAACCTGCATGCACACTTGGTCAACCGTAGCGTGAACACCGGCAAGCTCGCTATCAGCGGCGTCACCCTGACCTACGAGTCGGTTGCCGACCCTGCCGGCTCGATCAATACCAGCAGCGCCAGCAAGACCAATTTCTGGACCTGGGCCAAGAGCCTGTTCGGCTTGGCCGCAAATCTGCCGCCGAATATTGGCCTGACCGGTAATCCCGCGCCTTCGAAAATTCCAGCTGCGTTGGCCTACAGCGCAAAAAATGGCTGGTGGGAGGCCACGGGAATCCCGCTGATGCCCTATGACGACAGCAACGCCAAGAACTACTACCCCATGGTCAAGGTGGTCGCGCGGAACAATAGTGGCACCGTCCTGGCCAGTACCAACGTGGTGTTGCCGGTTTCCGACGAGATGAGCTGCAAATCCTGCCACGCCTCCACCAGCGGACCGGCGGCGAAGCCCGCTGCGGGCTGGGTGAACGACGCAGATCCGGAGAAGGATTGGAAGCGCAATATCCTGCGCCTGCATGATGAGAAGGTGCCGAATGCAATTGCCTTGGCCGGCAAGCAGACCACCTATACCGGCGGAAGCTTGTCCGCCACCGCTGCCGCCGGCACCCCGATCCTGTGCGCGGGTTGCCACAAGTCCAACGCTCTGAGTACCCCGCTGATCACCGGTGTCAAACCCCTCACCGAGGCAATGCACGCCAAGCACTCGACCGTCAACCTGCCCGGCACCAGCACCGCCATGGACAGCAGCACGACCCGCGACTCCTGTTATCAGTGCCATCCTGGTTCCACGACCAAGTGTCTGCGCGGTGTCATGGGTAACGCCAAGACCGTCAGCGGTAGCAACGCCATCGACTGCCAGAGTTGCCACGGCAACATGAGCAAGGTTGGCGCCAGTGGCCGCGAGGGTTGGCTCGACGAACCCGCCTGCCAGAATTGCCATGACCGCAGCGCTGTGGGCGCGGCCTTCACCCGCTACCTCACCGTATTCGGCAACAATGGCCAATTGCGCACGACCATCGATAGAACTTTCGCCACCCAAACCAATATGCCGGTCGCCGGCAAGTCGCTGTATCGCTTCAGCGCCGGCCACGGAGGAATGCAGTGCGAGGCCTGCCATGGTGCAACCCATGCCGAATATCCCAGTTCCCACCCGAACGACAACGTGCAGAGCCAGGCCTTGCAGGGCCATGTCGGCACCATCGCCGAGTGTACGGTCTGCCATGCCACGGTACCGACCACGACTAACGGTGGCCCGCACGGTATGCATACCGTGGGCCAGGCCTGGATCAGCAACCACGAGGGCGCAGCCAGGAGCAGTCTGGCTGCCTGCGCGGTGTGCCATGGCAGCGATTATCGCGGCACACCCTTGTCGAAGACTTCGATGGCGCGCAGCTTCGCTGTAGAAGGCGGCAGCAAAACTTTCGCTTCGGGCCAATCGATCGGTTGTTACAGTTGTCACAACGGCCCCAACGGGGGCTGAGGCAGAGCCAGCCGTCGTGCCTACGGGCATGACGGCACTGATCAGGGTTGGCGCGACGCTGACCCGATCTGCAGAGTGTCCACCCCCTGGCCTGATCCCGCTTCGGGAAAAACTTGTGGATGGATGGGACGCCAACAACCAGCGGAAAACCAGGTATTCGTCATGCCGCTGGCATTGCCCTTCCCGGTTGACCGTGTTGACGAACAGCGCCGTGGAATGCGCCTTGAGCTGAACTGCCGCTCGGGTGTATATCGAAGCCCTTCCGAGATTCCCGGTTGCGGTAGAACCCTCACCAT
This sequence comes from uncultured Pseudomonadota bacterium, assembly GCA_903918705.1. Lineage (GTDB taxonomy): Bacteria > Pseudomonadota > Gammaproteobacteria > Burkholderiales > Thiobacillaceae > PFJX01. The sequence continues at coordinate 5,538 of CAIXFP010000517.1, read as the reverse complement.
GATCGCGCTACGCCGCTATTTGTCGTGCGGCCTGCTGGGCCTGTTGTTCTCCCCGGCCGGCACCTGGGCTGTTGAGCTGGGCAAGCCCGTTCCCAAATTCAGCGTTGCCACTCTGGACGGCAGCACGGTCCGCTTCACCGGCGCCTCGGACGAAGTGGTGGTGCTCAACCTTTGGGCCACCTGGTGCGGCTATTGCCGCGAGGAAATGCCGGCTTTGGAGACCTACTTTCGGCGCCACAACAATCAGGGTCTGCGCCTGATCGCCGTCAGCATGGACGACGCCGACGCGGATGCCACGGTACGTAAGATCATGCGCGGCTACAGCTACCCGGCCGGTCTTGGCCGTCTGAGCGACCTCTCCGCATTCGGCCGGATCTGGCGCCTGCCCATGACTTTCGTGATCGATCGCCACGGCATCCTGCGCCGCGACGGCGGCGAGGGCGACCCGAAGGTCGATCTCGCCGTCCTGGAGCGGGAAGTCACGCCCTTGCTCAAGGAAGCGCCCTCCCCGGCGGAGAAGTGAAGCGCCGGACTCAGAACCCGAAACGCGCCCCCAGGGAGGCGATGTAACGCGGCGCCAGTTGCACGCCGCGCACATCCTGATGGATCGGCCATTGCACGAAGCCGTAGAGCGAAGTCTGCTTGCCCAGCGGCACCACCAGGCCCGGGCTCAGGTAAACCAGGGTGCCACCGGTGCTGTCCTGGTCCGCGTTGGCGCCGCTGTCGTGCTCCACGTGGCGGGTGTTCAACTGGATCTGCGGCATCGCCGCGGCAAGGCCCTGATAACGCAGGCCCAGATTCAGGTTGTAGCCGGTGCCGGGTTTGTATGCGTTGCTCGAATTCAGCGCGGTCTGCATGGTGGCCTGGGCGAAGGCGTCCCAATTCTTGTTCAGTGCGTCGAACCAGTAGGCGCCCAGGATGGCGTCGGTGGTGCCGGTGCCCGGTTGCAGGCCGCGATCGATCTGGGCTGAACCGCCGGGGGCGCTGGGGTCGCTGGAGGTTCCCGTCAGGCCATGGCTGCCCGTGGGCAGTTTGAGGCCGAAAGTGGCGCCCAGGTTGTGCCGCGGCGAGAAGCCCTGGTAGCGGCCGATCACCTTGACGTCGCCCAGCGACGCGGTCTTCGAGTCGTAGGCGCCGTCGGCGGGGTTGCCGCCGTCGGAATTGACGCCCAGGGTGCTGTGGCGGCGCTCGATATAGGGCAGTTGCACGGCGACGCCCCAAACCGCGTCGAAACGGTAGTCCAGGGTGGCGGTCAGGTAGTCGTTGCGGGTGTATTTCTCGACCTCCTGCGGGTCGCCCGTGCTGGTCGTCATGGCGGCGGCGGCGGCGGGGGAAGTCGTGCCGGTGCCGTGGCGAAGTTGGTCCTGGTTCAGATAGTCGTAGCGCAAATCCAGCTTCAACCCGGCCTGGGTGGTGAAGCCCATGTTTTCCCAGTCGGAACTGAGGGTGCAGCCGCAACTGGCGCAGGCCAGGACCGCGGTCGAGAGGCCGCTCAGTGCGATGGCGGGAACGATCTGGCGGAATGCGCGGGCAAGCACGGGCATCGCGATCTCCTGACGGATAAATGAAGGTCGCAGTTTCCGACATCACTCCGCGCCGCGCCCTGCGGCAAAGTGTCGCAGGGTGGGCGCCGGCGGCGATCTGTTCCACCTTGTCGAGGGAAGCGAAAGGAGGCTGATCAGTGCCTCGGCAACGGCCACACCATGTAGCGGAGCCGGGTCGGCCCGCTGCTGTCGCTGTCCGGAGCGCGTTCGATCCAGGCCAGGTGCAGGTTGCCGGCGTCATCCAGGGCGATGATCGGGTCGGTCTGGCGAGCCGGGCCGGAGGTTTCCGGCAAGGTGAAGTTATCGCTGTAGCCGCTCGCGGTGCGCCTTGTGAACCAGATGTCGGAACTGCCGTCGCGGTCGTCGTCCCAGGCGATCACCAGGTCACCACGACGATTGCCGGCGGCGGCCACGTGCCACTGGGAGATGGCGTCGCCGAAGCTGTCCTGGGCCTTCTCGTCCTTGGCGAAACCGGCGCCCTCGCTCAAGGCGGCGTAGACGTCGTAGCCTGAGAGAAAGTCGCGCTTGTCCAGCCAGGCGGCGGCGAAGCGGCCGCCCACGGGGGTGGCCACCGGACGCATGGCGCCGGTGCCGCGCCCCAGGTTGCCCTGGGCTTTTCCGGTGGGGTTGTGGCTCACCCGCTGTGGCGTGTTCCAGGTTTTGCCATCGTGGCTCAGGCTGGCGTAGATCACGGTGTGGCCGTGGCGGCGGTCTTCCCAGACCAGCCAAACGCCGGTTTCAGCGGCGGCCAGGGCGGGAAAGCTCTGGTCGTCCAGCACCGGCACGGGATCCGCGGGCAGCGCAGGGTCGGCACTGAGGCGGCCCTCCGCGCCATGCAGCGCGGCATGCCAGACCCGTTGCCAGCGCCCCGCCGGCGCATTCCAGGCAACCCAGGCGCCCAGGGCGGGGGTCGCCGCGACGCTGGCATGGGCGCCGGCACCCAGATGGAGGGCGGGGCCGGGGCCGGCTGCGTCGGCGATGGCGGCGTTGATGCCGGTCTCGTCTTCCCAGGCCAGGAGGAAACGATCTCCGTCCAGGCTGGCCACCGCCGGGTCGAAGCATTCGCCCTGGCCCAGGGGAAATTCGCGGAAGTTTGTCTCGTTGCGCAATTTCAGACCCAGGTAGCAGCGCGGCCCGCCGCTGCGGCTGTCCTCCCAGGTCAGGGCGACCTGATCGCCGGCCAGGGCCAGGTTGCGGCGGCCGGCGGCGTCGAGATGGTGGTAGAGCCCGGCCGGGGCCACGTCGATGGGCGCGGCGGCGGCGCTCAGCGCCAGCAGTGCCAGGGTCAGGGCCAGCAGGGCTTGCATGGGCTCATCCTTGCTTGTCGTGGGGGCTGGCCAGGAACTCCGGCAGCGTCTGTGTGCGATAGTAGCCGCCGCGCACGTAGCGGTCATAGTCGCGGAAATCCGCCACGGTCTTGTAGCCGGGAATTTTGGCGACCACCTTGCCGTCCGGTGCCATGAACACGAACAAGGGCGTGGCGAAGGCGCCCAGGCGCGCGCCCAGTTCGCCTTCCGTCACCCGCTCGCCGTTCGCCAGGCGGATGCGTTTGCCACCCTCGGCATCCACGTAGATCAGCACATAGTTGTCCGAGAAAGTTTGCTTGAGCCCGGGATCGGAGAAGGTCTTGCGGTTGACGAGGTCGCACCAGGCACAGCCGTAGCGGCCGAAGTACAACAGGATGGGCTTGCCTTCCTGCCGCGCTCGCCGCATGCCGCTGTCGTGGTCGACAAAGGGGTAGCCGGCCGGCGGGTCGGCCCGAATGACGCCGGTGAGCAGGAACAGGCCGGCGGCGAGCAAGGCGGCGTGGCGCATGACAGACTCCAGGGAAGCGGTCGCCTCATTCTGCCCACTCGCTAAGGCCTTGGGCATAGGACGAATGGCAGAGGGCGGCGAACACGCGGGGCTACAATGCGCCGGTTACCGCTATCAGGAGGGCCGCCATGCGATACACCCTGTTCCTGCTCCTCGCGGCACTGCTACTGGGTGGCTGCGCCAGCCAGGACATCCAGCGCAAGGATGGCAGCCACAGCACACGCGCCTACTCCGTGGCCAACCTGGCCAAGAGCGATATCGACACCACCTGCGAACTGGCCCAGCGAGAAGTTCTGAAGAGCCTGAGGCTGTTGACCGAGAAGCTGTACCGGCGCAATCCCCAGGAATACCGCAAGAGCGGGCTCGCCTCGGTGGAGGCGGCCAGCGCCCGGTTGTTCGATGAGGTTCCGAAATGGCCGGAGTCCTACTTGGCCAAACTGAATTGGGAGGAGAACTTCAAGCTCGCCTTCCTGGACGGCTACGGCGGCGACCGGGTGTTTGCCTTCATGAGCAGCCTGACCAGCATGCTGATGGCGTCCTACGAACACAAGTCCCGGTTCTTCGTGCTCGACGACCTTTCCGCCCAGAAGTTGTACAACAGCGCGCGCAACATCGAGGTGGCGGTGTGGAAGCTGTCCAGCGCCAGGCAGCCGTCGGGGGCGCGTTACCTGGTCAGCAACACCCTGGAAGGCGATGCGTCCAACCTCAGCTTCGAGCGTGAGTTCGGCAAGCTCATCGCCGATCAGGATCTGCTCGCCCTGCTCATCGAGGATCGCGGCAACCGGGCCATCACCCGCGGCATCCAGGGCGTGGCGACCCTGGTGTTTCTGCCGATCTGAGCGACTTCCCATTCGATTTGGCAAGGAGCGCGACATGACCATGGATGTGATCGACTACGACATTTTCGGCAACGACATGCAGTACGTGGAAGTGGAACTCGACCCCGGCGAGGCCGCCGTCGGTGAGGCCGGCATGTTGATGTTCATGCAGGACGGCATCGAGATGGAAACCATCTTCGGCGATGGCTCCGCGGCCCAGTCCAGCCTGCTGGGCAAGCTGATGGGCGCTGGCCGGCGCCTGCTGGGCGGCGAGTCGTTGTTCACCACCATCTACGTCAACCAGGCGGCGGCCAAGCGCCGGGTCGCCTTCTCCGCCCCCTATCCGGGCAAGATCGTTCCGGTGAACCTGGAACAGTTGGGCGGCACCCTGATCTGCCAGAAGGATGCCTTCCTCTGTGCTGCCAAGGGCGTCAGCCTGGGCATCGCCTTCCAGCGCCGCCTGGGCGTCGGCTTTTTCGGCGGCGAGGGCTTCATCCTGCAGAAGCTGGAAGGGGACGGCATGGTGTGCTTCCATGCCTGCGGCACACTGGCGGAGAAGACCCTGGCCGACGGCGAGACCCTGCGGGTCGATACCGGCTGCGTGGCGGCCCTGCAGCCCTCGGTGGATTTCGACATCCAGTTCATTGGCAACGTGAAGACCGCGCTGTTCGGCGGCGAGGGGCTGTTCCTGGCCCGCCTCACCGGACCCGGCAAGGTCTGGCTGCAATCGCTGCCATTCTCGCGCCTGGCCAATCGCATCCTGGCGGCGGCGCCCAAGTCCGGCGGCAAGGAGAAGGAAGAGGGCGGCATGCTGGGCGGCTTCCTCAACGGCGACAAAACCTGAAGCCCACCGCCACACTGTCACACTGTGGTCATGCGTGCGAGCTAAGCTTATGGGCTCAACCGACGACAGGATAGGACGATGGATTTGATTCTCTGGCGCCATGCCGACGCCCAGGACGGCGAACTGGACATGGCGCGGCCTCTGACCGGCAAGGGCCGCCGCCAGGCCGAGCAGATGGCGGCGTGGCTCCTGGGCCACCTGCCGAAACACACCCGCATCCTGGTGAGCCCCGCCCAGCGCACGCGAGAAACCGCCGACGCCCTGGGGCGCCCCTATGATGTGGAAGCGAACCTGGCGCCCGGCGCCGATGCCGCCCACCTGCTGGCGGCGGCGGGCTGGCCCGACGCCAGCGGCGCGGTGCTGGTGGTGGGGCACCAGCCGACTCTGGGGGAAGCGGCCAGCCTGCTCCTGTTCGGCGAGACCCGGGGTCTGGCGATCAAGAAGGGGGGCGTGGTCTGGCTGACCAACCGGGTGCGCGGCAGCAACCCGCAGACCGTGATCAAGGCGGCGATGACGG
>CAIXFP010000516.1 GCA_903918705.1 uncultured Pseudomonadota bacterium | reverse complement strand
TTTGGTCAGGTGGCTCATGGCGAACTCGGTTAACGGAGGAGTAGTGTGGATTATTGGCGCGGGCACCGGCACCTTCAAGCGGGAAGTATGGTGAACGCCGGCGTCATGGTTGCCAGTATGTGACAACTACGTTCTTGGCAGACATGGGTGCCGCTAAAATAGGCACCCATGTCGCCAATTTCCCTGTCTCTCGCGAAGACAGCGCAACGCCGCCTGCTCGTATCGTCGCTGGCCGTGATCCTCCTGCTCGGAATAACGCTCTCGCGCGGCCGCATTGCCTTCGAGCTGGGTTATGCCTATGGCCACGGCCATTTTCATGGCCTGGCCTTCCCCCACGACGATTACCGAGCCGCCACCTGGTTGCTCAGCGCCGCCCGGATGGGCCATGCGCGCGGGCAATACCTGCTCGGGCTCTACACCTCGCGCGGTTGGGGAGTACAACAAGATGATGCGGCAGCGGAGCGGTGGTTCAATCTGGCCGCGAGCCAGGGTTATGCACCCGCCTGTTTCCACCTGGCCTGGCTCTATCACAAGGGTGAGGGGGTGGCTCATGACGAAGTTCGCGCGCAACAACTGATGGCCCGGGCGGCACGCCTGGGCATGGCCGGCGCGGCCCTGGCTCTGGGTCGTTTCCATGAGCGGGGCGAGGGGGTGCCCGCGAACTTCAAGGAAGCACGGCGCTGGTACAGCCGCGCGCTGGACCTGGGCCAACAGCAACCCGAGCTTTTCGAAAACATCCGCTACATCGAGGCGGCGAGGACTGCCAGCGCGCGACTGGGCATGGGCAACCCATAGCTTGCGCCGTGCAGCAAGCAGGGCCGGCGGCTAGAATTGCGCGACTGCAAAAAACCGACCAAGCTCATGCCCCGCAAGATTCTCGTCACCTCCGCCCTGCCCTATGCCAACGGCGCCATCCACCTGGGCCATCTGGTGGAATACATCCAGACCGACATCTGGGTGCGCTTCCAGAAAATGCGCGGGCATGAGTGCATCTACTGCTGCGCCGACGACACCCACGGCACGCCCATCATGTTGCGCGCCGAGAAGGAAGGCATCACCCCGGAACAACTGGTGGACCGGGTCTGGCACGAGCACAAGCGGGACTTCGACGGCTTCCACGTGGCCTTCGACAACTACTACTCCACCAATACCCCGGAAACCCGGCACTACGCGGACACCATCTACGGCCGCCTGAAGGAGGCCGGCCTGATCGAGATCCGCTCCATCGAGCAGTTCTACGACCCGGTGAAGGAGATGTTCCTGCCGGACCGCTTCATCAAGGGCGAATGCCCGAAGTGCCACGCCCGCGACCAGTACGGCGACAACTGCGAAGTGTGTGGGGCCGCCTATCAGCCCACCGACCTGATCGAGCCCTACTCCGCCGTATCCGGCGCCAAGCCGGTGCGGAAATCCTCCGACCACCATTTCTTCAAGCTGTCCGATACGCGCTGCGCCGAATTCCTGGAAGGCTGGATCGGCAACCCCAAGAACGTCCAGGCCGAGGCCGCCAACAAGCTGAACGAGTGGCTGCATTCCGGCCTGTCCGACTGGGACATCTCCCGCGACGCCCCCTACTTCGGCTTCGAGATTCCGGGCGCCCCCGGCAAGTACTACTACGTCTGGCTGGACGCCCCCATCGGCTACATGGGCAGCTTCAAGAACTATTGCGATCAGCACGGCCTGGACTTCGACGAATACTGGAAGCCCGATTCCAAGACCGAGCTGTATCATTTCATCGGCAAGGATATCCTGTATTTTCATGCCTTGTTCTGGCCGGCAGAGCTGCGGCATGCAGGCTACCGGACCCCGACCAGCGTGTTTGCACATGGTTTTCTGACCGTGAACGGCGAGAAAATGAGCAAATCGCGCGGCACCTTCATTACCGCAGACAGCTACCTTAAACAGGGACTCAACCCGGAATATCTGCGTTACTACTTTGCCTCGAAGCTGAATGGGACGATGGAAGATATT
>CAIXFP010000515.1 GCA_903918705.1 uncultured Pseudomonadota bacterium | reverse complement strand
GGATGCCGCGCACGCCGCGGGCACCGCGGCCCATGGCGCGCACTTCGGTTTCAAGGAAGCGGTTGGCCTTGCCCTCATCGGAGAACAGCATGACGTCGTTGGAACCGTTGGTGATGGCCACCCCCACCAGGTAATCGCCCTCGTCCAGGTCCACGGCGATGAGGCCGGCCGTGCGCGGGCGGGAGAAGGCGGACAGCGGGGTCTTCTTCACGGTGCCCAGCGACGTGGCCATGAATACGAAGTGGTTCTCGTCGAATTCCTTCACCGGCAGGATGGCGTTGACTTTCTCGTTCTCTTCCATCTGCAGCAGGTTGACGATGGGCTTGCCGCGCGCACCTCGACCGCCTTGCGGCACCTCGTAGACCTTGAGCCAGAACATACGGCCCAGGTTGGTAAAGCAGAGGATGTAGTCGTGGGTGTTGGCGATAAACAGCTTCTCGATGAAATCCTCGTCCTTGGTGCCGGTGGCCTGCTTGCCGCGGCCGCCGCGCTTCTGGGTGCGGTACTCGTCCAGGGGCTGGGCCTTCATGTAGCCGGTGTTGGACAGGGTGACCACCATGTCCTGGGGCGTGATCAGGTCTTCCAGGGAGATGTCGGCGCCGTGGGCGATGATCTCGGAACGGCGCTTGTCGCCGAAGGCGGCCTTCACTTCGGAGAGTTCCGTGGCGATAATCTCGGTGACCCGCTCCGGCTTGTCCAGGATGTCGAGCAGGTCGGCGATGCGCGCCATGACCTCGCCGTACTCGCCGACGATCTTGTCCTGTTCCAGGCCGGTCAGGCGCTGCAAACGCAGGTCCAGGATGGCCTGGGCCTGAACTTCGGTGAGGAAATAGCCTTCGGGATGCAGGCCGAATTCCGGGGCCAGGCTCAGGGGGCGGAAGGCTTCGGTGCCGATGGCTTCGCCCGCCACCCGCGCCAGCATCTGCTCCACCACGCCGGAGCGCCAAGCCTTGCCCAGCAGTGCGGCCTTGGCTTCCGGCGGTGTGGCGGAGGCCTTAATCAGGGCGATGATCTCGTCCACGTTGGCCAGGGCCACGGCCAGGCCTTCCAGGATGTGGCCGCGGTCGCGGGCCTTCTTCAGTTCGAACTGGGTGCGCCGGGTGATGACCTCGCGGCGGTGGCGCAGGAAGGCTTCCAGGATCTGCTTCAAGTTCAGCAAACGCGGCTGGCCGTCCAGGATGGCCACCATGTTCATGCCGAAGGTGTCCTGCATCTGGGTGTGCTTGTACAGGTTGTTCAGCACCACTTCCGGTACTTCGCCGCGCTTCAGCTCGATCACCATGCGCATGCCGGACTTGTCCGACTCGTCGCGGATCTCGCTGATGCCCTCGATGCGCTTCTCCCGCACCAGTTCTCCGATCTTGATGCACAGGTGGGCCTTGTTCACCTGGTAGGGCAGCTCGTCGACGATGATGGCCTGGCGGCCCACCGACTTCTCGATGTCCTCGAAGTGCACCTTGGCGCGCATCACGACGCGGCCGCGGCCGGTGCGATAACCCTCCTTCACGCCCGCCGTGCCGTAGATGATGCCGGCGGTGGGGAAGTCGGGAGCAGGAACCAGGTCGATCAGGTCTTCGATGGAAATGAACGGATCGCGCAACACCGCCTGGCAGGCGTCGACGATCTCGTTGAGGTTGTGGGGCGGAATGTTGGTGGCCATGCCCACGGCGATGCCGGAGGAACCGTTCACCAGCAGGTTGGGGAACTTGGCCGGCAGGATCAGGGGTTCGTGCTCGGAGCCGTCGTAGTTGGGGCCGAAGTCGACGGTTTCCTTGTCGATGTCGGCGAGCAGTTCGTGGGCGATCTTGGCCATGCGGATTTCGGTGTAACGCATGGCCGCCGCGTTGTCGCCGTCCACCGAACCGAAGTTGCCCTGGCCATCCACCAGCGGGTAGCG
>CAIXFP010000514.1 GCA_903918705.1 uncultured Pseudomonadota bacterium | reverse complement strand
CGGGCTCATGCCCCTGGCTTACCAAATCTGGCTGGGGAGGTAGGGATCGAACCTACGAATGCCGGAATCAAAATCCGGTGCCTTACCACTTGGCGACTCCCCAAGATCAACCGAATCCGTCAATCAGCAAAATCATGAAGTGGATGCTGATCCACGCCCTCGGCGACAAAACCTTGCACTTCCTGACCGTTCTCGCGGCGGATGGAAGCCAGAACCTCTTCCGCCTGGGCCCGCTCGGGAAACGCCAGGAAAACGCAGCCGCCCGAACCGGTCATACGCGCGACTCCGTAGGGCTTCAGCCAAGCCAGATGCTCTGCCACACGGGGGTATAGCGCGCTGGCTACCGGCTCAAGATCGTTGTGCCCATAGCCATCCAGAAGGGCCGCGATTCTGACGGAGGGCGTATTTCGTGTCAATCCCGGATCGGCGAAGATTCGCGGCGTCGCCACATGCACGGGCGGAATCAGCACCAGGTAGTACGCGGGTGCCGGGGTCCAGGGCGTGAGGATTTCGCCGACGCCCTCGGCGAAGGCGGAACGGCCGAACACGAACACCGGCACGTCGGCACCCAGACGCAGGCCCAGTTCCCGCAAGGCGGCGCGCGGCAAGTCCAGGCGCCAGAGCCGGTTCAGCGCCAGCAGCACGGTGGCGGCATCGGAACTGCCGCCGCCGAGGCCGCCGCCCAGGGGCAGACGCTTGGTCAGGTGGATGTCCGCGCCAAGGCGGCAGCCGGCATGCTGCTGCAACAGGCGCGCGGCGCGCCAACACAGATCCTGTTCCAGGGCGACGCCGGGCAGCGGGTTCGTCAGACGCAGTTCGCCATCCTCACGCACCCGGATTTCCAGCGTGTCGCCGTAATCGAGGAAAGTGAAGAGGGTTTGCAGCAGGTGATAGCCGTCGGAGCGCCGCCCCACGACATGCAGGAATAAATTCAGCTTGGCCGGAGCGGGATATAGCCCCCCCCAAAAACGCCGCTTCACGGCGCCCTCCCCCCCGGGGGCAAAATCAGTCCTGGGGCGGCCCGGCGATTGACTTGAGAGCGTCATGGCGCCGACCCGGCGTCGGGAGTGAGATTCCACTGGTCCACCACCACGCGAATCTCCAGATCGTCGCCGCGCCGGGCAATCAGCTTGCCGGGCAGGAAACGCCCCGCGGACTCGGCGTAGCGGGAAAACTCGATGCGCCAGCCGTCCTGTTGCAGCACCGCGAGACGGCCATCCGCGTCGGCCTCCGCCTGGTAGTGCGTGTCGGGCCGCACATTGCCCACCACCCACCAGGCCAGGCCCTTGACCGGCAGAGTCACACCCAGGGCTTGGTGCACCAGGGTCTCCGCATCCGCGGCATGGTGGACGCGGCCTGCGGAGTCGCGCAGTTCGACCCCCCGCTCATCGCCATGCAACTCGGCCACGCCCTGCCCGAGGGGCGTGCTCAGGAGCAGGGTCTGCCGCTCCGGCGCGTGGCGCCAGGTCATGCCACCGGAAAAGGATTCCGCGTCGGTCTTGACCGACACCCGTCCTTCCAATTGAAAGAACGCAAGTGGCGGCGGCAGTACCACAGCCTTGGCGGGCGGCGCGTAGCCGGGCAGGTGGGCGCACGCGGCCAGCAGGCCCGCCAACAGCAGGGAGAGGCCGCGCCGGAAGTTCAAGGCTTGATGCGCCTGACGACCTCGTGCAGGGCCTCATTATCGGGATAGGCCTTGAGCGAACCCTGCCAGAGGTTGCCCGCTTCGTCGCGGTCACCCTTCCCGTTCCTGACCCAGAGCGCTTCGCCCAGGTGGGCGGCGATCTCCGGATCGTTCTTGGCGCCGTAGGCACGGCGCAAATCATCGATCGCTTCCGGCAGGCGTTTCAGTTTGAACAGACACCAGCCCATGCTGTCGAGGATGAAAGGATCGTCAGGCGCCAGTTTCAGGGCCTGGGTCAGCAAATCCAGCGCCTCCGGCAAGCGGTTGGTGCGGTCCGCCAGGGTGTAGCCGAGTGCGTTGTAGGCATGGGCGTAGTCCGGCTTGAGCTGAATCAGGCGGCGCAGATCCTGTTCCACCACATCCAGCTTGTCGAGCCTCTCGGCCGCCATGGCATGGTCGTACAGCAAATCCGGGGCGTCCGGCATTTTCTCCAGGCCCTGGCCGAGCACGTCGAACACTCCCTGGTAGTCCTTGGCATCGCGCAGGATCATGGCGTCGGTCTGCACCACCTGGATGCGCTCGGCGTCGTCCTGAGTCTGCAGGCCGGCCAGCCAATCGCGCGCCTCCCGTACCCGGCCGAGGTGGCTCAGCATGGCCGCCACGTGCAGTTGCGCATCGAGCCGATGGCGGCCGTCATTGACCTGGCGATACCAGTTCAACGCGGATTCGAAATGGTTTTCCGACTCGTCGAGTTGCCCCAGGTAAAAGCGCACGGAATCCGAATCCGGGTGCCCGAGTTCGATGGCCTTGAGGAAGCTGGCGCGGGCACTGACCAGGTCGTTGGTCTGCATG
>CAIXFP010000513.1 GCA_903918705.1 uncultured Pseudomonadota bacterium | reverse complement strand
CCGACATCATGATGCCGATCATGGACGGCCTGGAAATGAGCCGGGCGATCCGCGTCGAAGACGGCGACGCGCAGATCATCGTGGTCAGCGCTTCATCGGAAACCGCCCACCTGCGCCAGGCACTGGAAATCGGTGTTGATCGCTATGTACTGAAACCACTCGATGTGCATTTGTTGCAGGACGCGGTGACCAAGTGTCTGCGCGACGCCTGGCGGCTGCGCGATCTGCGTCTGTCGCGGTTGGCGTTCGAATCGGCCAGCGAGGGTATGATGGTGACCGATGCCGAGGGCCGCATCCTGGCGGTCAATCCGGCGTTCAGTGAAATCAGCGGTTACCGCGCCGATGAAGCGATCGGCGAGACGCCCGCGATGTTCGCTTCCGGCGAGCACGACAGCGAATTCTTCCGCCACATGTGGGACACCCTGGTCAGCGCCGGGCGCTGGTCCGGCGAGGTGATCAACCGGCGCAATTCGGGCGAGACCTATGCCGAATGGCTGTCCATTGTCGCGGTCGGCGAACCCAGCGGCCGCGTCACCCGTTATGTCGGCCTGTTTTCCGACATCACCCAGCGCAAGCGCGAGGAAGTTCGCATCCGCCGCCTCGCCCATTACGACGTGCTCACCGGCCTGCCCAACCGCATCCTGTTCGGCGACCACGTGCGCCGCACCCTGGCGCGCATGCACCGTCTCGGTGGCCAGATGGCCCTGCTGTACCTGGACCTGGACCGCTTCAAGCCGGTCAACGATCTCTACGGCCATGCCTGCGGCGATCTGGTGCTGGCCGAGGCGGCGCGGCGCATGGCGGCCGCCATGCGCGATACCGACACCATCAGCCGGCGCGGCGGCGACGAGTTCGTCGCCAGCCTGGAATCCGACGACGCCAAGGAAACCGCCGCATTGGTCAGCAGCAAGCTGATCGAGGCGGTATCGCGCCCCTACGAGATCGAAGGGCATCAGCTCAGTATCGGCGTGAGCATCGGCATCGCCGTCTATCCCGACGACGGCGAAGACGCGGAAACGTTGCTCGCCGCCGCCGACTCCGCCCTTTACACCGCCAAGGAGAACGGGCGCGGCGATTTCCGCTTTTTCCGCAATGAGGATCAGCGGGATTTCCAGGAGCGACTCATCCTGGACAACGCCCTGCGCCACGGCATGACGGAGGGTCGCTTCGAGCCTTACTTCCTGCCCGAGATTTCCCTGCACAGCGGCGAGGTGGAGCGATTCGAGACCCTGCTGCGCTTCCGCCTGCCCGACGGGGCACTCCTGGAAGCGCGGCATTTCATCGCCCATGCGGAAAAACTCAGGATCACCCAGGATCTCGGCATGCACACCCTGAGCAGGGCGGCTCAGGCCCTCAGCGCGCTCCCCGCCCCGCGACCGGGGCTGTCCCTGGACCTGTCCGCCCTGCAACTGGCCGGCATGGTGGATGTGGCGGCCGTGATCGAACTATTACGGCAACACAACCTGCCTCTGGACAGCGTCACCTTCGAATTTCCCGAAAGCGTGGTCACCGGCAACCCCACCGGCCTGGCCAACCTCCATGCCCTCGCCGGCAAGGGCATGAAATTCGCCCTGGACGATTTCGGCGCCGGATTCTGTTCCTTCAGCCTGCTCCAGCAATTGCCGCTGGCCTCGATCAAGATCGACCTGTACTTCGTTCAGGAGATCGAAACCAATCCGCAAAGCCGGGAACTGGTGGCCGCCCTGGTCGCCTTCGCCAAGCGCCTGGGCATCCACACCGTCGCCGAGGGCGTGAACAGCCCCGGCCAACTCGCCTTCCTGCGCGAGAACGGCTGCGACGCCGTTCAGGGCTACCTGTTCGGTGAACCGCTCGCGGCCGCCGAACTGGCGCCCTACCTGAGCCGGCGAGCCTGGCGGCAATGGTTCGTTTAAGCGGCCGCGCTGGCTATACTCGCGGCCATGAAATTCCCGCACCTCGCCGCTACCCTCCCTTGCCGCCCGACCCCGGCCCCGCCCGGAGCCCGGGTGCCCCCGCGGCTTAGCGCGGTGCGTGCCAGCCCTGGTGGTCCTGGCCGACCACGAACATTTTCCCGCCTTCCTGCCCGGCATTCGGGCCGACTGTGTGCTGGAGACACAGTGGCGAACGAAATCCACCGCCCCAAGCGGGAGGTGGTCGCCGGGGTGTCACGACTGCCCTACGATGGAATCCCGCGTGTCGAGTAGAGACGCCCATCGGGTTGTTCGGCGGTCATCGCAAGTAAGCGCTCGGAAAAAAACCGCCTCCCGCGCCTGGCCTATAGGACGAACATGGATATGATGAAGCCCCCGCTACCCACGGCTTGCGCCGCGAGCATCGCCGCGCCACGGATGCGGACCTGGGTCGACGTATTCGGACGAGAAATGGACAGACGCATGGACAACCAACTGGAACGGCGAAGGGCCAAGTGAAAAACCCCGTGAACTCCGTGCCCGACGTCCTTCGCCGCATCGCTGGCTTTATCGTCCTTTGCCTGCTGGCCCAGGGCGCCCTTTCCGCCCAGGCCCGGGTCAAGGTGGATTCCGGCCTGACCGGCGTGCGGGTGGATGCCAGCCAGGTGGTCTATGCCGACGCCGCCACCGTATGGAGCACCATCACCGATTACAACCGCCTCGCCGCCTTCATCCCCGACATGGTGTCCAGCCGCCTGATCTCGGCGCCGGGCACCCCGAAGCGGGTCGAGCAGATCGCCGACGCCGGCCTGTTCGCCTTCATCATGCCAGATCGGGTGGTGTTGGCGATGGAGGAGGTACCCACCAACAATGCCCTGCGTTTTCGCGCGATTGCCGGCAAAGTGGCGAGCATGTCCGGAGAATGGCGCATTGTCGGCAACGCTTCCCCGGTAACCCTGCACTACCGCGCTCACGTGCTGCCCCTGACCCCGTTGCCGCCCCTGGTGTCCGAATATTTCATCGAAAGCGAAGTACGGACCCGCTTTGAGGCCGTGGGCAACGAGGCCGAGCGGCGCATGCGTTGAGGGTGCCATGAAGGACCTCGCCTGGCTGTCGCTCCTCCTGCTGCTGGCCGCCTGCGACCAGATGAAGGAGCGTGCCGGGTTCCCCGACCCTGCCCGGGTCGAGGCCGAGGGCAAGGCCATCGGCGGCGCCTGCCGCGATGCCGGACGCGGCCTGGAAGACTGCTTTCACCTCAATCCAGAGGCCTCCAAGGCGGCCATCTATGCCGGCTGGAAGGAGATGAACGAGTACATGGCCAAGAACAACCTGCAGGCCATCACGCCCACCTTCCCCCTGGAACCCACGGCATCGGCCGACCCCGCGGTGAAGAAGAAGGGTAAAAAGGGTGACGCCGTTGCGGCGGATGACGACGCCGACAAGAAGGCTGGCGACGACAAGAAGCCCGACACCGAGAAAAAGCCCGCCGACACGAATGATGCAACCCATTGAGTCGGTTTTCTCCGGTCTGCGCATCGCCAGCTATAACACCCACGCCGAGAATTGTTTACTAGATCAAAGACTTATACTGCCCAGATTTTAAGCAGTTGCTATAAGTTGCTAATCAGGGTTTTTTGAGGGTTTTTCAGGCTCGTACTACTAACCAGCTGTCAACCAAGAATAACTGTATATACTGTTCATATAGTTATAGCTTTGGCGCGTACTCTCACATCTCTGTCAACTAGTAAAGTACCCAGTAGAAAAGCCCCGGAAAGGGGCTATTTTTTTGTTTCAAAGTAAAGTTTAGAAGAAGTGCTTACCAAACATCACCCCAGAGAAGAACACAAGAATACATAATATTCCTCCAGTAATTAAAGTCATTGAGTAATTATTGTTGGTTTTTGTTTTGACTATTTCAGATGTACTCTTATCCAACTCTTTAGCCATGGTCGCTTTAATATTAGTAAATAGTTCATCAGTACTCTCAGCCATTTGTACAATCAAATCATTGTGCAACTTAGCCATACTTGCTTGTGCTTCTTCTTGAGTTTTAGTAAGTAGCTTCCTATTTGAAGCATTCTCATTTCTAACAACTCTATAATCAGAATCAAGCGTGGTGTTATGTTTCCTGTAGATTTCATCAAGCTTCTCATCCAAACCAGAAAACTTTGTATCTAGTTCTTTTGTGGCCTCCTTGATTTTGGTTTCTAAGGCTTCACCCACACCGGACACAGACGTAT
>CAIXFP010000512.1 GCA_903918705.1 uncultured Pseudomonadota bacterium | reverse complement strand
TCTGCCGTATTCACTGCTGGTGGCGTAGACGTCGGTCATACCGGTGCGCACGGCAGCCAGGCTGCGCTCGCCCATCTCACGAGCCAGCGCTGTCTGACCAGCCATCAGCTCCTGGTAGCCTTTGGCCTTGGTGACCAGTTCCAGGCCGCGGGCGCCGGCGTCCATGTAGAACGCGGCCAGATCGGCTTGTTGCTGGAACATCTTGTCGAACGTGCGCAGGTTCAGCTCGGCAAACTTGCGCGCCGCTTCCATAACGCTTTCGTTGCTCTTCTCGACGATCTCGACGATGGCTTTTTGCATGGTGAATCTCCTGAAAGTTGAATGAACCGGGTAACTAGAGATTTGTGCACTGCACAAATGCTGCACTGCACAATAGCCATCTAATTCCGGGCTGTCAACACTCGGAAGCAAAAAACTCGAATCTCAGATCAGATCAGGCTTTTCCGCTGCTACCGGCGACAAGAGGTAGGGATGAGCGGTAGGCTACTTCCATATCCTTCCAGAAGTTCATGTTCTGCTGCCCGAGTTTCATCCAGAAATCCATGGGGTTGCCGGTCCAGACACCCTGCATCTGCTCGGTGAACATGCGCTGCTGCTTGACGAAAAGATCCAGACTCTGGTCGAGGAAGGTGCTGAATGCCGCTTGCGTGGTATCGCCGTAGAAGCGAATGAAGCGCTCCAGCATGGTGGCGGTAAACAAGGGGCTACCGCCGGCCTCCTGTTCCATGATGATCTGCAGAAGAATTGCGCGGGTGATGTCGGACTCCGATTGCGAGTCCACCACGCGGAAGGGCACCGCATGCATCACCAGATCCTTCACCTCGGCCAGAGTGATGTAGCGGCTCTCTTCGGTATCGTAGAGGCGCCGGTTCGGGTACTTCTTGATCAGGCGTTCAGTTGTCATGCTTTGGCTCCCCCGAGCGAAAAACGCCGGCGGCGCGAGCAGCCGGCGCGTACTACCTCAACACATGTGCTGGCCACCGTTGGCGGCGATGTTGGCGCCGGTGATGAACGCGCCATCCTCGGAGGCCAGGAAGCCCACCAGAGCGGCGATCTCCTCCGGCTTGCCGAGGCGGCCGACTGGGATCTGCGCGATGATCTGGTTGCGCACTTCCTCGGCAATCGCCATCACCATTTCCGTGCCGATGTAGCCGGGGGATATGGAGTTGACGGTGATGCCCTTCTTCGCCGTTTCCTGGGCCAGGGCCATGGTGAAACCATGCATGCCGGCCTTGGCCGCGGAGTAGTTGGTCTGGCCAAACTGGCCCTTCTGGCCGTTGATCGACGAAATGTTGATCACGCGACCCCAGGATTTGCCCAGCATGCCGTCGATGAACTGCTTGGTGACGTTGAACACCGAATCCAGGTTCACGGTCAGCACCGCGTTCCACTGGTCGCCGCTCATCTTGCGGAAGGTGCCGTCCTTGGTGATGCCGGCATTGTTCACCAGGATGTCGACGCCGCCGTATTCGGCATTGACCTTCTCGCCCATAGCCTTGCAATCGTCGAAGCTGCCGACGTCGCACTTGACCAGGCCGAAGTCGTAGCCGGCCGCGGTCATCTTGGCTTTCCAGTCATTGGCCTGGGCCTCGTCCACATAGGTGGAAACCACCTTGCAGCCGGCCTGGGCCAGTTTCACACAAATGGCGCTACCGATGCCGCCGGTGCCACCGGTGACCAGGGCTACTTTTCCGTTCAATCCGCTCATGTTTCTTCCTTTCAGATGCGTTCAACTGCGAGGGCGACCCCTTGGCCGCCGCCGATGCACAGGGTGGCAAGTCCCTTATTGGCGCCCGTGCGCCGCATGCCATAAAGCAGGGTCACCAGGATGCGAGCGCCTGACGCGCCGATGGGGTGGCCGATGGAAATGGCACCGCCGCTGACATTGACCTTGGACAGGTCAAAACCCAGTTCCTTGTTCACCGACATGGCTTGCGCCGCGAAGGCTTCGTTGGCTTCGATCATGTCGAGATCGCCCACGGCCCAGCCGGCGCGGTCGAGACACTTGCGCACTGCGGGTATCGGACCGGTACCCATGATGGCGGGATCGACCCCGGCGCTGCCGAAACTGACCACGCGGGCGATCGGCGTCAGGCCCAGTTCACGGGCGCGCGCGCCGGACATCACCACCACGCCGGCGGCACCGTCGTTGATGCCGGAAGCGTTGCCGGCGGTCACCGTGCCGTCCTTCTTGAACGCGGGCTTCAGTTTGCCCAGGCTCTCGGCCGTGGCGCCGGCGCGCGGAAACTCGTCCTTGGCGAACACCACCGGATCGCCCTTGCGCTGGGGAATCTCCACCGGAATGATCTCGGCGTCGAACACGCCGGCCTTCTGCGCGGCTTCCACTCGCTGCTGCGAAGTGGCGGCGAACAGATCCTGCTCGGCACGGGTGAAGCCATACTTGTCGGCAATGTTTTCCGCGGTGATACCCATGTGACAGTTATTGAAGCTGCACCACAGGCCGTCCTGGATCATGGAGTCCACCATTTCCCAGTTGCCCATGCGCTTGCCATCCCGCGACTTCGGCAGCAAGTGGGGCGAGGCACTCATGTTCTCCTGGCCGCCGGCAATGACGATGCCGGAATCGCCGCACTGCACCGCCTGAGCCGCCAGATGCACCGCCTTCAGACCGCTGCCGCACACCTTGTTGATGGTCATGGCGGAAACACCGTGCGGAAGACCGCCCGCCAGGGCCGCCTGGCGCGCAGCATTCTGGCCGACACCGGCCTGCAGGACCTGACCCAGAATCACTTCGTCGATCTGCTCCGCCGTCAGATTGGCACGAGCCAGCAGACCCTTGATAACCCTCGCACCCAATTCGCTGGCCGGAATCCCCGCCAGCGCACCGCCGAAAGCACCGACGGCCGTGCGTCCCGCAGCCACAATGACCACATCGTTGAACATTGAAAGTCTCCTGAAAAAAGAGGAATCCCATCCCCCACAAGTGATTCTAACTTGATACGAAAGCCCCTAATCAGCTAATTGTGCAATCGCAGCATAAGCGCGAATCACCGCAGACCATGGTGGGGAATGCCCTCTGATAGACGGACTGCCGAGGCACCCGCAATTCTGACAATCAATCCGACACGCCGTAGAGCAGCATTGAAACTTGATTCCTCGGTTGAGCGCACCCAAGCGGTGGCGTGGTCGAAGACGCAAACCTCGGCAGCCATGTGGACTTTCGCGAGAGATCGAGCGGTCCACCGAGAACTCAAGGTTGAAGGGCCGCGTATTGCCCAGCCTGCGTCACCACGCTACATCCGTCCCCTGGCCACCCAGGCCTGGCCCAGGCTGAGGCCACCGTCGTTGGGCGGCACCTGGCGCGCCTCCAGAACGGTGAGGCCCCGCGCGCCCAGGCGGGCGACGAGCCGGCGCGACAGGAGGTGATTGAGGAAGCAACCGCCACCCAGGGCGATGGTATTCAGCCCGCTTGCTCGCGCGGCCCGCTCCGCCCAGGCGGCCAGGGCCGTCGCCAGGGTGGTGTGGAACAGGGCGGCGCCGCTCGCCGCGTCGCGCTCGTCCGCCAGGACGGCCAGCAGCGGCAGGAGGTCGAGGCGGCCGTCATCATGCAGCACGTATCCGTTGGCGACGGGTGAGCCATCGCCGGCCTGCTCCGCCAGGCCTTCCAGCAGCATGGCGGCCTGGCCCTCGTAGGCCATCACCGATCGCACGCCCAGCAACCCGGCGGCGGCGTCGAAGTAGCGACCGAGACTGGTGGTCTGCGGGGCGGCATGCCCGCGTCCCAGCAACTCCGCCAGCCGTCCCGCCAGCGGCTGATCGGCGAAACGCCGGGGTATTTCGCCCCCCCGCCCCATGAGATGCAAGGCCGCCGCCGCCATGCGCCAGGGTTCCCTGGCGGCGCGGTCCCCTCCCGGCAAAGGGATGGGGGCGAGATGGCCGAGCCGCGTGAAATCGCCGCCGTCCACCCGCAACAGTTCTCCGCCCCAGGCGCCACCGTCGCTGCCCAGCCCCACCCCGTCCAGGGCCAGGCCGAGGATCGGGCCGGTGACGCCGTGTTCCGCCGCGATCGCCGCGATGTGGGCGTGGTGATGCTGCACGGCGAAGGCCGGCACGCCCCAGCGGTCGGCCAGTTCCAACGCATGGCGGCTGCTGAAGAAATCCGGGTGCAGGTCGTGGGCCAACGCTTCCGGCGTGACTTGCAGGATGTCCAGCAGATGGTCGGCCACTTCCAGCAGCATGGCGCAGGTGGCCGGGTTGTCGAGGCCGCCGATGTGCTGGGAGACGAAGGCCTCATCGCCGCGGGTGACGCAGATCGTGTTCTTGAGATAGCCGCCCAGGGCCAGGATCGGAGGGCCGGATTTCGCCAGGCGGATGGCGCGGGGAGTGTAGCCGCGGGCGCGGCGGAGGAACTGGACCAAGGTGCCCCCATTTGCAAAAGGGGGGTTGGGGGGGATTCCGGGACGGTCGCCCATGCCAGCCCCTGCCCAATCCCCCCCCGCCCCCCTTCGATAAAGGGGGGAGTCCTCGCCACCACCTGCTTCACGGGGGAATTGCGGTTGGCAGCGCACCACCGAGTCGTCGCACCTCAGCACGATGTCGCGGTCGTGCAGCAGCACGGCATCGGCGATGCCGGCGAGGCGTTCCAGCGCCTCTTCATTGCCGCTGACCAGGGGCTCGCCACCGGGGTTGGCGCTGGTCATCACCAGCAGCAGGTCTTGCGGCTGCGCCATCCAATCAGTGCCGGGCGGGCGGCCGACGGCTTCATGAAACAGCAGCCAGTGGATCGGCGTGTAGGGCAGCAAGGCCCCCAGCCAGGCCAGGCCGGGAGCAATGCCTGGCAACTCGGCGCGCTTGCGCAGCAGGACGATGGGGCGTTCCGGTGACTCCAGCAATCTGGCCTCGTCCGCACCGATTTCCGCGAACTCCGCCAGGGAGGCCAGATTGGCGGCCATCACCGCGAAGGGCTTTTCCTCGCGGTTCTTGCGTTCCCGCAGGCGCCGCACCGCTTCCGGGTTGCGCGCGTCGCAGGCCAGGTGGAAGCCGCCCAGGCCCTTGATGGCGACGATCGCGCCGAACTGCAGGCGATGCAGGGTGGCGGCGATGGGATCCTGCTCTTGTAGCGCGGGCTTCCAGCCTGCCGCCATGAAAGACGCAGGCAAGGATGCCTGCGCTACAGATTGGGCATGGTCAGCCGGGATGGGCTGCAATTCCAGACTCGGCCCGCACACCGGGCACGCGGTTGGCTCGGCATGGAAGCGGCGGTTGCCGGGATCGCGGTATTCCTTCTCGCAAGCCGGGCACAGGGGGAAGGCCGCCATGCTGGTTTGCGCCCGGTCATAAGGCAGGCGCCGGGTCAGGGTGTAGCGGGGGCCGCAGTGGGTGCAGTTGATGAAGGCGTAGCGCCAGCGGCGGTCGCCGGGGTCGAACATCTCCGCCAGGCAGTCGCCGCATACCGCCGTGTCCTGGCCGATCATGGTGGCGGCGGCACCGGCACCGCTGTCGACGATGGCGAATCCACCGTATTCACCACCAGCCTGAAAGTCTTCCCAGGTCAGGGCAGCGACCTGGGCCAGGGGTGGGATTTCCAATGGTAGGCGCCGGGTGAATTCGGCGACGGCGCCCTCTCCGCCTTCCACCAGGATTTCCACCCCGGCCGCGTCGTTGCGCACCCAGCCGGCGAGGCCCAGTTCCCGCGCCAGGTGCCAGACGTAGGGCCGGAAACCGACGCCCTGGACGATGCCGGTGACGCGGAGGCGGCGCTGCAAGCTGTAGCCTGGAAGCAGCGTAGCGGAATCCAGTGTTTCGGACTCCACTGTTACCCGGGTTACGCTTTGCTCCACCAGCGCTACCTAGCTTGCAGGCAGAGCATCGCGCTAGTTGTGAGGCTTAGCCCACTGCGGTTCATGTGGTTGCCTTCACAAAGCGAAATATCTCGATGTTCTCGTTGGCTGCCTCTGGATTGACGTTTAACACACGTGCCGCAGGATGGTGGCAGGTAACTATTCTTGCCGTTGTTACATGCGACAAGAACATATGCGCCTGCCTTGCAGCGCCTCCGACCAGTACGATGCAGCGCAGATTTGGCATTGCCGACACTAATGGGGCTAAGTACTCAATGCCCGCACGCACGTCTTTACCACTTGCAGGCCGGATAGAGGTACGTTCTTCATTGCAGATAAACCAAGGTACGATATTCCAGAGCGCGATTTCTTTACGGGTGATACCGGCAGCCGCTAATTGTTCTCGAAAGTTTCTGGCTGAGGGATCTTCATTAGTGAAGGAGATCTGTCCAGATTGCACAGCTTTTGGCCCAGGAGCCTCTAGAAGAAAAAGAAACTTCGCGCTTTCGTTCCCATTCTCAGGGTCAAAGCCTGGAACATCAGACGTGAGGTTTCGCTCAGTACGGATTCGATTTACAAGATTGGCGAAATTCATTTCTGCGGGGAGGTTACTTATCCACCTTTAGCCGCCAGCATCGCCTCCAGTTCCGCGATGCGCTTCTTCAGCAAATTCACGTTCTGCTGCCGGGCGGCGATGGCCACGTCGACGCCTTCGGTGAGCCAGGCGAGCCAGCGCTCCATGCCCTCGCCGGTGGTGGCGGAGACCTTCAGCACGGCCAGCTTGGGATTGATGCGCCGGGCGTATTCGATGCTCTTGTCCACGTCGAAGGAGACGTAAGGCAGCAGGTCCACCTTGTTGAGAATCATCAAGTCGGCGGCGTGGAACATGTCCGGATATTTCAGCGGCTTGTCCTCACCCTCGGTCACCGAAAGAATCACCACCTTGTGGGCTTCGCCCAGATCGAAGGCGGCCGGGCACACCAGATTGCCGACGTTCTCGATCATGAGCAGGCTGTCGTCGGCCAGGTCGAGGCGCTCGATGGCGTGGCCCACCATGTGGGCGTCGAGATGGCACCCCTTGCCGGTGTTGACCTGCACGGCGGCGGCGCCGGTGGCGCGGATGCGGTCGGCGTCATGGCTGGTCTGCTGGTCGCCTTCCACCACCGCCACCGGGACGCGGCCGGCCAGGGATTCGATGGTCTTCACCAGCAACGTGGTCTTGCCAGAGCCGGGGCTGGAAACCAGGTTCAGGGTGAAGATGCCGCGATCGGCCAGGCGCTGGCGGTTTTGCGCCGCGTAGGCGTTGTTCTTGGACAGGATGTCCTGCTCGATCTGCACCATGCGCCTGCTGCCGACACCCGGCGCATGCGAATGCACCGGTGTGTAGCTGTGACCGTGCTCGTGCGTATGCGGATGCTCGTGGCTGTGTGCGGTGCCATCGGCATGCACATGCTCGTGATGGGCATGTTCGCCCTCTATCTTCACTTCACCGTCGCCGCAACCGCATGTCGTACACATCGTGTTTGCCCCCTACGCTACTTCAAGTTCCTTGACCCGCATCTCGGTGCCGCCGGTCACTTGCATCTGGTGGCCACCGCAGCGCGGACACTCGCCAAACACTTCCGCCATCGGCACTGCAATCGAGCACTCCATGCACCAGCCGGTGCCTGGCAGCGCAATGATTTCGAGGCGGGCCCCGTCGGCAATGCTGTCACGCATCACGGCGTCGAAGCAGAACGTCATGGCCTCGACCTCGACCCCGGAAAGCTGCCCGATTTCCAGCCAGACCGCAGTGACTTTCGAAAACTCCT
>CAIXFP010000511.1 GCA_903918705.1 uncultured Pseudomonadota bacterium | reverse complement strand
TGGCTGTGTGCTTCGTCTTTGGCTATCACGCGCTGCGGGTCCGCAAAGGCGTATTGGGCACGGGAGAAGGAGACCCCGTGTTTTCCCTGATTCTCGGCGTCCTTGTCGGGGTCCCAAACAAAGCGAGTTTTAGCCATGGACGCAGAGTAGCACTAGCCCATACAAAACGCCATACGTCGATATGGTGAGCCCTAACGAATGAAATGGACTCCCCCACCCCCAGCGGCATCGTGTGTGCCAGATTGAAGGGTGCGGTACCGATCAATCGAAAGAGAAGGAGAGTCCGTCATGAATGCTACTCGCGTTGGAATCGACCTGGCCAAGAACGTATTCAGTGTGCATGGTGTGGATGCGCACGACAAGGTGGTGCTGAAGAAGACCGTCACGCGTGGCAAGCTGCTCGAATGCTTCGCCAATCTGCCGCCCTGCGTCATCGGCATGGAAGCCTGCTCGGGCGCCCATCACTGGGCGCGGCAATTACGCGGCCTGGGCCACGATGCGCGCATCATCGCCCCGCGCTTCGTCATTCCCTACCGCAAGAGCGGCAAGAACGACGGCAACGACGCGGAAGCCATCTGCGAGGCCGTCGGCCGCCCGGCCATGCGCTTCGTGCCGGTCAAATCCGTCGAGCAGCAAGCCGTGCTGTGTCTGCACCGCATCCGCAGCGGCGTGGTGGCCGAACGCACCGCCCAGATCAACCAGATACGCGGCTTGCTCGCCGAGTTCGGCCTCATCCTGCCCAAGGGCCGCTACCCCGCGCAGCACCACCTCCCCGACCTGCTCGAAGACGCCGGCAACGGCCTGCCCGGTCTGGCGCGGCGACTGCTCACCGACCTCTACCAACGCATCCTGCAACTCAACCAGCACATCCTGGCCTACGACCGCGAGATCGAGGCCCTGGCCCGGCACAGTTCCAGTGCACAACGGCTGATGCGCCTGCCCGGCATCGGCGCGGTTTCCGCCACCGCGCTGGTGGCCAGCATCGCCGATCCCGGCCAGTTCGGCAGCGGCCGGCAACTGGCCGCCTGGCTGGGGTTGGTGCCCCGACAGTACAGCACCGGCGGCAAGACCCGGCTGGGGCGCATCACCAAGCAGGGCGACAAATACCTGCGCATGCTGTTGATCCACGGCACCCGCGCCGTGCTGGCCACGCTTGGCGACAAGCAGGACCGTCTCAGTTGCTGGTTGCGCGAGCTGATTGCCCGACGCGGTTACAAGCGCGCCGCCGTGGCGCTGGCGGCGAAGAACGCCCGCGTGATCTGGGCGCTGTTGGCCAGGGGCGAGGATTACCGGCCGAGCCCCGCTGCGGTTGTTTGAAAGCGATCATTTGGAAATACCGGCACGACTGCCGGGAAAGGAGCAAACCCACCGAATCACTGCGAAGGCAATGGATGACGAAACGGTCAGACCCGGGTGCCAAAGTCTGTTTAACTCGATGGCCATCAAGGCCGACTAACGAATGAGACCCGCACCCCGCGCATGTTCATCAAGGCCAGGGCAACGCCCGCAAACAGGCCGTATGTAGAGCCGCAGTCTTACACCAATTCAACGTCCACTTCCGTTGCGTGATAGGGGGAGTCCATGTAGTAAAGCTAAGGGGCGCCCGGCCCCGCTGACATTGGCCGAAGGCACAGCTGCACGAATTGGCGACAAGCTTTCGAAGCCTGC
>CAIXFP010000510.1 GCA_903918705.1 uncultured Pseudomonadota bacterium | reverse complement strand
TCAAGCAGAAGACGGCATACGAGATTTCGCGGAGTGACTGGAGTTCAGACGTGTGCTCTCCGATCTGGCCTGGGCAAGATTTCCGTCGGCGCCCCCTATTTCAATGCCGTGTTTGTCCCGGTGATGACGCCCGCCCTATTCCTCATGGGGGTGGGCCCTCTGATCCGCTGGAAAGGCGACAACCTTCCGGCCACGGCGGCGCTCCTGAAATGGGCGCTGGCCGTAGCCGTCGCCACCGGGCTGCTGCTGCCCCTCACCCTCAAGGGCTTCAATGCCTGGGCCAGCCTGG
This sequence comes from uncultured Pseudomonadota bacterium, assembly GCA_903918705.1. Taxonomy (GTDB): domain Bacteria; phylum Pseudomonadota; class Gammaproteobacteria; order Burkholderiales; family Thiobacillaceae; genus PFJX01. The sequence continues at coordinate 3,388 of CAIXFP010000510.1, read as the reverse complement.
GTTTCACCATGGCGACCTGGATCGTCCTGACGGTGGCCATCGGCTTCCGCGAGCGACTGAAAAACGGCGGCCGCCTTGGCAACCTGCCGCGCGCCTTCTGGGGCATGCAACTGGCGCACCTGGGCATTGCCTGGGGGGTGGCCGGCATCACCCTGGTGGCCAATTACCAGAGCGAGCACGACGTGCGCATGAACGTGGGCGACCATAGCGAACTGGCCGGCTACAGCTTCGTGTTCCAGGGCACCGCGGACATCAACGGGCCGAACTACCACGGCGCCAGGGGCTCGGTGGAAGTGAGCCGGGACGGCAAGGCGCTGTACGTGCTGCATCCGGAAAAACGCATCTACAACGCCTCCGGCATGCCCATGACCGAGGCGGCGATCCACTACAGCTTCGTCGACGACGTCTACGTCGCCCTGGGCGAACCCCTCAACGACACGAACACCTCCTGGGTGGTGCGCATCTTCCACAAGCCGTTCATCGGCTGGCTCTGGATCGGCGGCCTGTTCCTGCTGAGCGGCGGTTTCCTGGCCGCCTCGGACCGGCGCTACCGCATCGCGGTCAAGGCGGTGGCCCCGGCCGGCGCCGCGCCCCAGGCCGCCTGAAACCGGAGACCCGACATGAAACGCTGGCTACCCCTGATCATCTTTTCCGTCCTGGTGGGCTTCTTCGCCAAGGGACTGTTCCTGGATCCGCGCGAAGTGCCCTCGCCCTTCATCGGCAAGCCGGCGCCGGCCTTCACCCTGCCGCTGGTGGGCAATCCTAATGCCACCTTCAGCCCCGCGGACATGAAGGGCAAGGTCTGGCTGCTCAACGTCTGGGCGCCCTGGTGCGTGTCCTGCCGCGAGGAACACGCCTCCCTCATGGCCTTGTCGCAGAGCCAGTCGGTGCCCATCGTCGGCCTCAACTGGAAGGACAAGGACCGCGAAGCCGTACAACTGTTGCTGCAGAGCGGCAATCCGTACCTCGCGGTGCCGGACGATCTCTCCGGCCGCGTGGGCATCGACTACGGCGTCACCGGCACGCCGGAAACCTACGTCATCGACAAGGCCGGCATCATTCGCTTGAAGCACATCGGCCCGATCGGCGAAGAGGCCTGGAAGAAGAAAATCGAGCCGAAACTGAAGGAGTTGGGCGCATGAATTTCACCCGTGGCCTGTTCCAGGCCCTGCTGTTGTCCGCCACGCTGGCGAGCCTGCCCGCCGCCCAGGCCGGCGAAGCCGCGCCGGTGGGGGAGGATCCGGCCATCGAGCAACGCATGGTCACGCTGGCCAGCGATCTGCGCTGCCTGGTGTGCCAGAACGAATCCCTGGCCGGCTCCCACGCCGAACTGGCGGAAGACCTTCGGAAGGAAATTCGCGCCCAGATGAAGGCCGGGAAAAACGACAAGGAAGTCATCGCCTACCTGACCGACCGTTACGGCGATTTCGTCCTTTATCGGCCGCCGTTCAAGCCCCTGACCTATTTGCTCTGGCTGGGGCCGCTGCTGTTCCTCGGCATCGGCGGGGGCCTGTGGACTGTCGCCCTGCGCAAGCGCCGCGCCCTGAAAGACACCCCGGTGGACGCGAAACAGCTCGCCGCCGCCGCCCAACTGCTGGATGAAAAACGATGAACCCGTTCTGGACCGTTTCCCTATTCTGGATTGCCGCCGTCGCCAGCGTGGCCGTGGCGCTCGCCTTCGTTCTACCGCCGCTGTTGCGGCGCAAGGAGACCACCCTCAAGGCCGCCCGGCGCGACATCAACATCGCCGTCTACCGTGACCAGTTGCTGGAAATGGACGCCGATCGCGCCCGTGGCCTGCTTTCCGAGGAGCAGTACCAGGCCGGCAAGATCGAACTGGAAGGGCGCCTCGCCGAGGATGCCCTGGCCCAGGCGGATTCCGCCATGTCCCCGGTGGCCAGCCGCCGCCTCGGCTACAGCCTGGCCGGCCTGTTGCCCGTCGCCGCCTTCGCCCTGTATTTCTGGCTGGGCAACCCCATGTCTCTGATCGACATCGCCCAGGCCCAGGCCGACCCCTCCGCCAACGCCATGGCCAAGGCTCCCGGCGGCCACGACTTCGCCAAGATGGTGCAGCAGCTCGAAGCCAAGGTTCAGGCCGACCCTCAGGACGGCAAGGGCTGGGCCATGCTGGCCAAGACCTACGCCGCCCTGGAACGCTGGCCCGAGGCGGCCAAGGCCTTCGCGGCGGCGAGCAAACTCCTGCCCAACGAGGCGTCGGTCATCAGCGGCTATGCCGAGGCGATGGCGGTGAACAACAACCGTTCCCTCAAGGGACAGCCGATGGTCATGGTCAACAAGGCCCTGGAATTGAATCCCAATGACAGCAAGGCCCTGGAACTGGCCGCCATCAACGCCTATCAGGACAAGCAGTTCGCGCAGTCGGCGGCCTACTTCCAGCGGTTGCTCAATCAATTGCCGCCCGACTCGCCCTATGCCAAGGACATCCAGGCGGCATTGAACGATGCCAACAAGCAGGCCGGTTCGCCCACGGCCAATCTGGACAATCTCAGCGACCAGGCCGCCTCCGGCAACCAGGCCGCGGCTTCCGGCGCCAGCATCAAGGGCAAGTTGGAGATCGCGGGCAACTTCAAGGGCAAGGTCAATCCCGGCGATGTGGTGTTCCTGTTCGCCAAGGCGGGTCCGGGCGGTCCGCCGGCCGCGGCGCTACGCACCATGGCTGGCAAGTTGCCGCTGGAGTTCGAGTTGACCGACGCGATGTCCATGACGCCGGAAAACAAGCTGTCCAACTACAAGGAAGTCAACCTGACCGCGCGGATTTCCAAATCCGGCCAGCCCATGGGCGGGGCCGGCGATCTGGAGGGCAGTCTGGTCAACGTGAAGGTGGGTGCCACGGGCGTCCGCCTGACCATCGACAAGGTGCGCCAGTGAGCGCGGTCCGTTAACCGCGCCGCTTCCGGAATAAGCCGTCGGTCGGGCAAGGCGCGGCGTGCCCAACAACCCGTCTTCCGGCGCGTATCAGGCTCGCCCCGCGCGGGCCTGTTTTTTTTCCGCCCACGGCATGAGAATCGCCGCCATTGCCAACATGAGAACGAAGCCTCCATGCGTACCCTGATCTGCGGCTCCATGGCCTTTGACACCATTATGGTGTTCCACGACCAGTTCAAGAACCACATCCTGCCCGAGCAGATCCACATCCTGAACGTGGCCTTCCTGGTGCCGGACATGCGCCGCGAATACGGCGGCTGTGCCGGCAACATCGCCTACAACCTGAAGCTGCTGGGCGGCGAGCCGGTGATCATGGCCACGGTGGGCGACGACTTCGCGCCCTACGCCGAGCGCCTGCGCAACTTCGGCCTCGATGCCAGCCACATCCAGTGGGTCGACGACACCTACACCGCCCAGGCCTTCATCACCACCGATCTGGACG
>CAIXFP010000509.1 GCA_903918705.1 uncultured Pseudomonadota bacterium | reverse complement strand
TTCTCTCACTCCTGGGCGGGGTTCTGGGTCACGAAGGTGACCCGGGGATAACCGGCGCGCCTGGCCGCGTCCATGACCCGGATTACCGACTGATGGGTGGCGTGGCCATCGGCGGAGATGACGATGACCGGATCGCTCACCTTGCCCGCCGCCGCCTTCAGCGCCTGAACCAGGGAATCGACGCCGCTGTAGGCCACGGCCGCGGTGTTGACCGCGTAGGCGCCGTGCTCGTCGACGTTCACCGTGATTTGCGTCGGGGATGCCTTGGCGCTGTCGCCCCTGGCTTCCGGAAGATTGATCTGCAATTCGGAGAAACGGGCATAGGTGGTGGTGACCATGAGGAAGATCAGGATCACCAGCAGCACGTCGATCAAGGGGATCAGGTTGATCTCCGGATCGTCGCGGCGACGGTCGCGGGAAAAATTCATTTACGCTCGCCGTGGACGATTTCCACCAGTTTGATCGCCTGTTGCTCCATTTCCACCAGCAATGCGTCCACCCGGCCGCGGAAGAAGCGGTAGAAGATCATGCTGGGTATGGCCACCATCAGCCCCAGCGCGGTGTTGTAGAGCGCCACCGAGATGCCGTGGGCCAGCACCGCCGGGTTGCCGCCGGTGGGCGATTGCGAACCGAAGATTTCGATCATGCCCACCACGGTGCCGAGCAGGCCCATGAGGGGAGCGACCGAGGCGATGGTGCCGAGGGTGGAAAGATAGCGCTCCAGGTCGTGGCCCACCGCCCGCCCGGACTCTTCCAGGGCCTCCTTCATCACTTCGCGGCTGGCGCCGATGTTGCGCACCCCGGCGGCGAGAATGCGGCCCATGGCAGAACCTTCCGCCAGGGCGCGCAACAGGTCGGGGTTGGCGCCATGGCGGCGCAGGTTGTCGATGGTCTGCTCGAGCAGGCCCAGGGGAATGACCGTGGGACGGCGCAAGGTGTAGATGCGCTCGAAGACGATGGCCAGGGACAGGATGGAGGCGATGATGAGCGGCCAGATGGGCCACCCGGCAGCTTGAATGAGGGCTAACACAGGATTCCTTGAGCTCCCGAAAACGCCCGGTAATGTAGCCTGCAAGCCCCTCTCGGGCAAGCCAGGCATATAATCCGCCGCTTCGCGAAATTTCCCCATTCTGTAAGGAACACGGCGCCGATGATCCGCCGCCTGATCAACAAGGTTTTAGGCAAGAAGGCTCCCGCCGGGCCGCGCATCCTGCCGCTGGATAAGCACGGCATCCGGCGCGAGCAGATCCACGGCTGCGCCCTGAAGGTCACCGACACCCTCGCCCACGAAGGCTTTGCCGCCTTCGTGGTGGGCGGCGCGGTGCGCGACCTCCTGCTGGGGCGCACGCCCAAGGATTTCGACGTGGCCACCAATGCCACGCCCGACGACATCCGCCACCTGTTCCGCCGCTCCCGCATCATCGGCCGCCGCTTCCAGATCGTGCACGTGTATTGCGGCGCGGACCTGATCGAGGTCACCACCTTTCGCGCCGCGGCGCCGCCGGCGGACGACGAGGAGGAGGACGGCCGCGTCACCGCCGCCGACGGCATGCTGCTGCGCGACAACGTGTTCGGTTCCCAGGAAGAGGATGCCGCCCGCCGCGACTTCACCGTCAACGCCCTCTACTACGATCCGCAAAAGCAGGAAATCTGGGACTGGCACGGCGGCGTGGCCGACGCCCAGAAGAAGGTGCTGCGCATGATCGGCGACCCGGCCCAGCGCTTCCGCGAGGACCCGGTGCGCATGCTGCGGGCGGCGCGTTTTGCGGCCAAGCTGGAATTCCACATCGACCCGGCCACCCGCGCCCCCATCGCCAGCCTCGCCAACATGCTGGCGCGCATTCCGCCGTCGCGCCTGTTCGACGAGATGATGAAGCTGCTGCTCTCCGGCCACGCCGAGCGGGGCGTCAAGCAGTTGCGCGCGGAAGGCCTGCATCACGGCGTCCTGCCCATGCTGGACGCCATTCTGGATGACCCGGCGCGGCAGAAATTCCTGCATTTCGCCCTGCACGACACCGACTCGCGCATCCGCGAGGGCCATTCCGCCTCCCCCGCGTTCATGCTGGCCTGCCTGCTCTGGTTCGACATGCAGAAGGAACTCAAGCACAACCGTGGTCGCGGCGATCACGAACAGGCCGCCCTGTTCGAGGCCATGGACACCGCCCTGGAAAGGCAGCGCCGCGCCCTGGCGTTCCCGCGCCGCTTCGACGGCACGATCAAGGAAATCTGGTCGCTGCAGGGCCGTTTCGAGCAGCGCTCCGGCGCCCGACCGTATCGTCTGCTGTCCCACCCGCGCCTGTCGGCGGCTTTCGACTTCCTGGTGATCCGGGCCGAGAGCGGCGATGCCGACCCGGAACTGGCCGACTGGTGGGACCGCTTCCAGGATGCCGGCGAGGCGGAACGCGCCGAGATGCTGCTGCCCGCCCAGGGCGGCGACGCCAAGCGCAAGCGTCGCAAACGACGCAAGCCGGCCGACGGCGCCTCCGCCGCTCCCGCCGAGAACGACTGAGATGGAAGCCTACGTCGCCCTGGGCGCCAATCTGGACGACCCGGCGGCGCAGGTCGAGCGGGCCATCGCCGAACTCGCCCGCCTGCCGCGGACCCGATTGACCGCGCGCTCCGCGCTGTACCTCTCGGAAGCCGAGGGGTATACGGCGCAGCCCGACTTCGTCAACGCGGTGGCCGCGCTGGACACCACGTTGCCGCCGCGCGCTCTGCTCGCCGTCCTGCTGGAGATCGAGTCGCGCCATGGCCGTCGCCGCGAGTTCAAGAATGCGCCGCGCACTCTCGACCTGGACCTGCTGCTCTACGACGGTCTGGTGCTGCACGAACCCGGCCTCACCCTGCCGCATCCGCGCATGTGCGCGCGCGCCTTCGTGCTCCAGCCTCTGGCCGATATAGCCCCGCAACAGCGCATCCCCGGCCGTGGCAGCGCCGCCGAATGCCTGGCGGAATTGTCGGCCATGCCGCTGCGACGCCTGCCCCGCGTCGACCGGGATGCGGCCTGATGCTGGGCCGTTTCCGCCATATCGTCGTCGAAGGCCCCATCGGGGCCGGCAAGACCAGCCTGGCGCGCCGGCTGGCCAATCTGACCGGGGCCGAACTGATCCTGGAACAGCCCGACGACAACCCGTTTCTGCAACGCTTCTACGAGGACCGTCGCCGCTACGCCCTGCCGACCCAATTGTTCTTTCTCGTCTCCCGGGTGGAGCAGGCGCGGCGGCTGACCCAGGGCGACCTGTTCCGCCCCGCCAGCGTGGCCGACTTCATGTTGGAAAAGGACATGCTGTTCGCCCGCACCGTCCTCGACGAGGCCGAATTTCGTCTCTACCGGCAGCTATACGAGGGCCTCAAGCCCCGGTCCAGCGCGCCCGACCTGGTGATCTATCTGCAGGCCGACCCGTCCACCCTGGCGGAACGGGTGAAGAAGCGCGCCCGCGGCTATGAGCGCACCCTCGCCGAAAACTACCTGGCCGAACTGGCCCGCGCCTACAGCGAGTTCTTCTATCATTACGACGCGGCGCCGCTCTTGACCGTCAACAGCGAGCACCTCAACTTCGCCGAGCGCGACAACGATTTCGACTTGTTGGTGCAACGCATCCGCGACATGCGCGGTGTTCGAGAATTCTTCAACCTGGGGGCCTGACCCGATGTTCCTTCCGCAACTGATGACCCGTGTCGACAAGGGCGAGAAGCTGGCGGCGCTCACCTGTTACGACGCCAGCCTCGCCCGCGTGCTGGCGGAAAACGCCGTCGACATCCTGCTGGTGGGCGATTCCCTGGGCATGACCGTGCAGGGCCACGACACCACCCTGACGGTGACCCTGGAGCAGATGGTCTATCACACCGAGGCGGTGGCCCGCGGCGCCAGCGGTCGCGCCTTCATCGTGGGCGACCTGCCCTTCGGCGCCTACCAGCAAAGCCCGCAGCAGGCCTTCGCCGCCGCCGCCCGCCTGATCGCGGCGGGGGCCAACA
>CAIXFP010000508.1 GCA_903918705.1 uncultured Pseudomonadota bacterium | reverse complement strand
CATCTGATACATGCAGCCCATCCAGTTGCCGATCACCGCCTCGGCGGTGTCGTGCCAAGTATTGTCGAGGTGCTTCGCCACCGTGGCTTCCGGGAATTCCGGCAGGGGTTGGCCCGCCGCCGCGGTTTTCAGGCGCTCGCACCATTCCAGCAGGATGGCCTGCTCGTGCACGCGCAGGTAGTTGTCGGGGAAGGGCGGAAACGCCGGCAATTTCCCCTGGGCCGCCAGCAGGGCGTCGCGTTTGTACTCCTTCAACAGGGAAATCGTGTCGTACTCCGGATGGCCCTGGAAAAACACCAGGCGCAAGCCATCGTGGCTGGTGGCCAGATGCACGCCCACCTCCTCGCTTTCCACCAGAACGCGCAGGCCCGCCGCCTCGAACTGGGCGCGGGAGACATCGTTCCAACGGGAATGGGGCACGTCGAAGCGGGTGTTCACGTCGCCCACCAGGGGATGGCGCGGGTCCAGCACCCGGTGCGAGAACACGCCCCAGCGCTTGGAAGCCTGCCGCACCCGCTTCTGGCCATAGCGGCTGTGCAGCACGGCGTGGGTGGCCAAACAGGAGAGCAGGGTGGTGGTGACGTTCTCCCAGGCCCAATCGATCACCTCGGAGAGAGGCTGCCAGAACGGTTCCCGCGACAGATCCTCGCCGGTGACGTTGGCGCCGGTGATGATCAGCGCGTCCAGACCCTGCTCCCGCACCGATGCCAGGGTGTCGTAATAACGGGCGACGTGCTCCGCCGCCTTGGGCCCGCGCGGGATGGCGTCCAGGGTGAAGGGATGCACGTAGAACTGGGCGATGGGGTTGCTCTCGCCGATCAGGCGGAAGAACTGCCGCTCGGTCGCTTCCAAAGCCGCATCCGGCATCATGTTGAGCAGGCCGATGTGCAACTCGCGGATGTCCTGGGCGGCGGCGCGATCCTCCGGCAGCACGATGGTGGTACCCGCCTCCTTGAGGCGTTGCAGGGCGGGCAGGTCGTTGTGGGCGACTATGGGCATGGGTTCTCCGAGACTTTCCGGCGAAGGGGCGGGGATATTAAGCCGCAAACGGTCGTCGCGGCGATGCCGGGACGTGCTTCCAGCTTCCGAGTGCTACCCCACGAGTGCGCGCCTGGCCCTGATTTCCTCCGGGGCGAGGGAGGCGCGGAGGCACGAAGCCCGATGCACCACCGCGCCATAAGCCGCGCCACGCTTTGCTCCCCCTTCTCATTATTTCACATTATGAAAACGAAACTGCATTGTGGAATGTTGAGTGATTAGGTAGAGTATTTCCCACCGCCATACCTTTTGCAGGAGCCCGCCATGCACGCCGCCACTCAACCTTCCGAATTCGCCCCCGCTTTCTGTGCCGGCATCCAGTATTACGGCCCATCCTGGCCCGGCTTCGCCGAGCATGCCGGGGAACCCGCCATCGCCGCGGGCGCCGGCGCCATTGCCGGCGGCAATTCCCGCGCCGCCGCCTACCAGACCCTGCTGGCGGCCGACGCCCTGCGCTATCTCACCCTGCAAATCTGCGGCGCCAAGGCTTCCGGCCACCCCGGCGGCTTCGCCTCCAGTGCGGAGGCCTATGCCGCCCTGGTGATGCTGGGCCACACCCACATCGTCACCGAAGTGGGTCACCACGCCCCCGGTTTCTATTCCGCCATGTTCCTGGACCGTTCCCTGGAAGAAATGGGCATCCACACCGTGCAGGATCTGCGCGACCGCTTCCGGGAAAGGCACGGCCTGCTGGGCCATCTCTCCGGCGCCATTCCCGGCCTGCTGGCTCCCGCCGGACCCCTGGGCCAGGGCCAGCATTTCGCCATGGCCGGCGCCCTGCTGCACCCCGGCCGCCTGTTCCCGGTGACCATCGGCGACGGCGGCATGGGCGAGCCCTACGTGCTGAACTCCATGATGCACTTCAACACGGCCTATCCGGCGGCGACCAACTACCTGCCGGTGCTGGTGTGGAACGGCTACAGCCAGGAGCACCATTCCATGTGTGCCACCTGGAGCAACGCCGAGATGACGGCCTACTGGAAGGGCCACGGCTTCGAGAACGTGTTCCTGGTGGACGCGAAGAACTTCGATGACCAGGACCAGCCCGGCGCTTACGTGGACAGCAGCCAGTTCGCCCTCGACCGCCGCCTGGCCTTCACCGCCGCCGTGTTGCAGGCCGCCGACGCCGCCGCGAAAAGCGCCCTCGGTGGCCACCGCACGGCGTTGATCATCAAGCAACTGAAGGGCGCCGGCGTGCACAAGACCGGCGCCAAGGCCCACAACCTGTACCCGGCCGACACCCTGGACGCGGAACACATCTCCAGCGCGCTACAACGCCGCGCCTTGAGCCCGGAAGCCTGGCAGATCGTGCGCGAGAACTTCACCCGCGCCGGCGGCGGCCCCGCTGCGAAGACGGTGGTGACGGAGCGGGAACTGGACATCGCGGAACTGCCGCCGCTGCCGATTCGGGAATTCCCGCGCGGCGAGAACCAGGTGCCAGCCACGGCCTTTGGCGCCCTGGTGGCGGCGGTGGGCCAGGTGGACCCGTATTTCGTGGTGGCCAACGCCGACGGCAACGAGGCATCCGCCATGGCCAACATCAACGTCGCCCTTAAGATCCGCCACCCGGTGAGCGACGCCCTCTACAACCAGGGGCCCGCCGGCCAGGTCTACGAGCCCCTGAACGAGGACGCCTGCGCCGGATTGACGGCGGCCCTGGCCCTGTTCGGCGCCCGCTCCCTGTGGCTGTCCTACGAGAGCTTCGCCATCAACGGCTGGCCCATCGTTCAGACCGTGGCTCAGGCCATGGCGGAACTGCGGCGCAAGACGCCGTCCTACGTCTGCATGTTCACCGCCGGCGCCCTGGAGCAGGGCCGCAACGGCTGGACCCACCAGCGCCCGGAAATCGAGAACTACTTCGCCGCCCAGATGAAGAACGGCAACGTCTACCCCGTGTTCCCCTGCGACGCCAACCAGATCCAGGCGGCCTACGAGTGGGCGCTGGGCACCTTCAACAAGGGCATCGCCATCATCGCTTCGAAGTCGCCGCTGCCGGTGTACACGACGCTGGAGCAGGCCCGCGCGGGCATCGACTGCGGCGCAGTGGCGCTGTACGAAAGCGCCGACGGGGACAAAACCGTGGTGTTCGCGGTGACCGGCGACATGGTGTTGCTGCCGGTGTTCGCGGCCAAGGCCAGGCTGGAAGCCGCCGGCCACAAGGTACGCATCGTCAGCGCCGCCAACCCGCGCCGCCTCTATCGGCCCACGGACGTGGCCTGGGACACCGTATCGCAACCGGACGGCGCCTTCATGAGTGATGCCGAGTTCAACGCCCTGTTCGATGGCGATTGCCTGATCGCCGTGTCCGGCGGCCCGTCCGGTCCCCTGGAACCGGTGCTGTTGCGCACCCGTGCCCCGCGCCGCGACGTGATGGCCTGGAAGCGCGGCGAGACCACCGCCAGTGCCGGGGAAATCATGGAATTCAACGGGCTGACCGGCGAGGCGATGGCGGCACGGGCAATGGCGTTGCTGGGCTAAATCTGTGGGCCCCCCCTTTCCCAAAGGGGGGGCAGGGGGGATTTGTATTTAGCCCGCCACCCGCTTCACCCGTGTGGAAATCCCCCCCCAGCCCCCCTTTGGGAAAGGGGGGGAGTTGAAACCCAACGCTACTTGCCATGACCCCCAGCAAAATCATCATCCTCGACGACGATCCCACCGGCTCCCAGACGGTGCATTCCTGTCTGCTGCTGACCCGTTGGGACGTGGAGACCTTGCGGGCGGCGCTGCACGACGAATCGCCGTTGTTCTTCGTTCTCACCAACACCCGCGGCATGGAGGCGGCGCGGGCCGCGGAGGTGACCCGCGAGGTGTGCCACAACCTGAAGCAGGCGCTGGCGGGTCTCGACCTGAACCCGATTTACGTCAGCCGTTCCGACTCCACGCTGCGCGGCCATTACCCGGTGGAAACCGATGTCATGGCGGAGGAACTCGGCCCCTTCGATGCCCACTTCCTCACCCCCGCCTTCTTCGAGGGGGGGCGTACCACCCGCGACAGCATCCACTACCTCATGGTGAACGGCACGCCGACCCCGGTGCACGAAACGGAATTCGCCCGGGATTCGGTGTTCGGCTACCGCCATAGCTACCTGCCCAACTACGTGGAAGAAAAAACTGCCGGCCGGATCAAGGCGGGCGAAGTCGAACGCTTCCTGCTGGCAAACGTGCGCGGCGATGTCTCGGAACGCCTGCTGAACTTGCATGACAACCGCTGTTGCGTGGTGGATGCGCAGACCCAGGCGGACTACGACCATTTCGCGGCGCAGTTGAAGGCGGCGGTGGCTCGGGGCAAGCGCTTCCTGTTCCGTTCCGGCGCCAGCCTGATCACCGCTTTGGCGCAACTGCCAGCGCAGCCGGTGACAGCGGATTCGATGCGCGAATACGTGCGCGTAGGCAAGCCTGGGGCGGTGGTGGTGGGGTCCCACGTTCAGAAGACCACGGTGCAACTGGAGCGCCTGCTGGAAGTGCCGGGGGTGGTGGGGCTGGAAGTGGACGTCGACCGCATCGCGGCGGCGCGTGGGCGAATGCTGGACGAAATCCTGGCCCTGGCCCGGGACGCCCATCTCCAGGGCTACACCGCGGCCATCTATACCAGTCGCGGCGAGCGCCAATTTCCCGATCAGGCGGCTCGCCTGGCCTTCGGCGAGGCGGTGTCCGGCTTCCTCATGGACGTGGTGCGCGGCCTGCCGGCCAGCCTGGGCTACCTGGTGAGCAAGGGCGGCATCACCTCCAACGACGTGCTCTCAGCCGGCCTCGCCCTAACGGCCTCCCGCGTGCTCGGACAAATCCTTCCGGGCTGCTCGGTGGTGCGCTGTCCCGTCGATCATCCACGCTATCCCGATTTGCCGGTGGTGATCTTCCCCGGCAACGTGGGCGACGATGACGCCCTGGCCACGGTGGTGGCGCGGCTTTCGGCATAATCGGCAACATGAGAAGCAAATCCGAATTCGTAGGATGTGGTGAGCGCAGCGAAGCGCATCGGCCACGACTGACGCGGTTCGTCCCTCACCGCACCCTATGCCGCCCATGACCCCATCTTTCCTTGCCGCCCTGCGCGCCGCCCTGCCTGCGAGCGCCCTCCTGATCGAGACCGAGGCCCTGCGCCCCTACGAATGCGACGGCCTCTCGGCGTATCGCCAGGTGCCCCTGGCGGTGTGCCTGCCGGAAACGATCGAACAGGTTCAGGCCGTGTTGCATGCCTGCCGCGTGCACGGCGTGCCGGTGGTGGCGCGCGGTGCCGGCACCGGGCTGTCCGGCGGGGCGCTGCCTTTGGCGGACGGCGTGGTGCTGTCCCTGGCGCGTTTCAACCGCATCCTGGCCATCGATGCGGACAACCGGCTCGCCCGGGTGCAGCCGGGGGTGCGCAACCTGGCCATTTCCGAAGCGGTGGCGCCCTATGGCCTCTATTACGCACCGGACCCGTCGTCGCAAATCGCCTGTTCCATCGGCGGCAACGTGGCGGAGAACTCGGGGGGCGTGCATTGCCTGAAATAGAT